>JAZQRG010000364.1:0-2388 GCA_045629445.1 Mycetocola sp.
CCCGCCTCGCGTAGGTCGCGAGCACAACAGGAGATCGCACGGTCTTCAGGACAGAATCAGCACAATTGTCCTGTAGATCGTGCGATTTCCTGTTAAACCGACGACGCGCTGAGCCGGCGACGCGCGATCCTTGAGAACGGATGCCGTCGGCAGGCTGCCAGCTACCCTCGCGAGGTCATGGTGCCCTGGTGAAAGCGCATCACCGGGGCTCCGGTCGAGGTGTCCCACAGCGAGGAATGACGGCTGTCTCCGTCCGATCCGTGGATGAGATAGGTGACAAGGGTGAGTTCGGCCGTCAGGGACTGGAAGTCCCACTCCTCAACCAGCGGGGTGTTCCCGTCAACTTCACCAGCGAGGGCGACGAGGATCTCCTCACGCCGCCAGCGGCGGCCGGACCTGCCAATCTCAACAAATTCGGGATGCAGCAGGGTGCTCACCCGGTCGGCGTCACGCCGCACGGTCGACGACAGCAGGGCGAGTTCGGCGTTCCGGATCGCAGAGTAGGTGTCCACCCGACCAGTGTGGCAGTGCTGAGCTCATCCGGCGCGAACGATGACAACTGTTACAACAACGGTTTCCCCGTCGCCACCTCGGCCTCAGCCCAGATCGCGCTCGCGATCCGGGGATCTGCCGTCACGGCAGCCGGTTTCGCCACGACGGGCGCGCCCTTCATGAGATACCTGGGGCCGTAGAACGCCCCACCGTCAGCCTCCGGGTCGATCGCCGCGCGCACGATCGGCCATGCGCCGTCTTCCTTGCTCTGCGTGAAGGGCGTTTGCAGCGTGTCGACGAATCGCTTGAATCGTGACGGCTCATTGACGCCGGGCACCGTCCGGGTTCGGCCCGAGATTGAATAGCCCGGGTGTGCCGCGAGTGAGCGGGTCGAACTCCCCCGTGCCCTCAGCCGCCGGTCGAGTTCGAAGGCGAACGACATGAGCATGATCTTCGATGTCGCGTAGGCGTTCCAGCCCGAATACCGGCGCTCGAGCTGCAGGTCGTCGGTATCGAGCCGAACGAGGAGCGCCGCCAGGCTGCCAAGCGAGACAACACGCGATCCCGGGGTGCGTTCGAGGGCGGGCAATGCTGCGGCCGTGAGTGCGAACGAGCCGAAGAAGTTCGTCCCTGTGACGAGCTCGAGCCCGTCAACCGTGCGTTCCCGGTGTCGCGGCGAGTGCACGATCCCTGCGTTGTTCACGAGCACGTCGAGCCGGGGCAGCTCGGCCAGTTGCGCGCCGGTGTCGCGCACACTCGAGAGGTCGGCAACGTCGAGCGGCATCACGGTGAGGTCTGCGGCAGGGATGTGTGCACGAATCGCTCGCGCCGCGGCATCCGCTCGCTCAGCATTTCGAGCGAGAAGCAGAACGGATGCTCCGGTGCCAGCCAGTTGGTATGCGGTCCAGAATCCGATTCCAGCGTTCGCACCGGTGACGGCGACGACCGTGCCTGGTTGCAGTGGCAGGTCGGTCGGATCCCAGCTCATCGTTCGCCGTTGGCGATCTGTTCGTGGTGATGGATGACCTCGGCGACGACGAAGTTGAACCACTTCTCAGCGAAGGCAGGATCAAGGTGCGCGTCTTCTGCGAGCGCACGAAGCCGCGCAATCTGGCGCTTCTCGCGCTCCGGGTCTGCGGCGGGGAGGTCGTGTTCCGCCTTGAGCCGACCCACCTGCTGGGTGGCCTTGAAGCGTTCGGCGAGCATGTGGATGAGCGCGGCATCGATGTTGTCGATGGTGGATCTCAAACTGAGGAGCTCTGCTGTTGCTTCGGTGTCGACCATGAACTCAATCTATCGTGCCGGCCAGTACCGACCGGAGTGATACCCCGCTCGACCACGAACGTGCTGCCCCACGCCGACCCGAAACGGCGCGGGGCAACACAGCCTGGGAGGCGGCCTCAGAGTCGCTCGGGCTGACTGAGCACGCGGGTCAGCACCGGGCTCGTCGCCTTGAGCGAGAGCCACACGAGGAGTACACCGCCGACGAGGCACCCGACGATGACGAGCATCGACATCGGCGCAACGACGATCGAGATGCCGACGAGCGGCAACACCAGAACACCGCCGACGAGCGCTGAGCCAAAGGCGGTGAACCGCAGTGGGCTCATGATGGTGCGCGACCGTGACTTCTCGATGACCTCGCGCGGCATGCCGAGACGGTCGAGGCTGATATAGAGATCGCGGCGGTCGAGGATGTTCGCGGCCTGGTTGACGCCGACGGAGCACGCAACCATGAGGAAGCTCATCACGACGGTGATCAGAATGCCGGTGCGAACATCGGCGAGCAGGAGCATGGTGTCTTCCTCGTAGTCGCCGGTCAGCGTGTTCATGAACGCGACGCCTGCTCCTGCGACCACGGCGATGAAGCTCGTCATGGCGACGCCAGACACCTGC
>JAZQRG010000365.1:0-2419 GCA_045629445.1 Mycetocola sp.
CTCGGCGGTGAGGACATAGTCTCGCTGTGCGTCCCACTCGAACCACAGCAGATCCGACGCGAGTTCCTTGTCGACTTCGGTCATCAGGTAGTCGTTGATCCGCTGAGCGACCTCGATGTCGCCCATGTAGTCGCGCCAGCCCTTGTTGCTGGCCTCGACGAAGGCCTCGACGACGTCGCGGTTGCCCTCGAGGTAGTCGTCGGTGACATACGTGACGGTGTTGTAAGGGTTGAAGCCGGTGTCGGCGAACGGGAGGAACTTGACCGCGAGGTTGCCCTCCTTGTGGGCGACGTACGGTTCGTTCACAGCGATTCCCTGCTGTACCAGGTTGTCGTCACGAATGAAGTTGGCGAGGCTGCCCGTGTACTGCATCTGCTGGAAGTCGATGCCGTATTCCTGCTTGACCCACTCCGGCCCGAGCACGCCTGCGGAGTTGACCCAGGACATGCCGTCGGTGTCTTCGAAGCTCTCGATGCCGGAGTCGGCGTGCACCATCATTCCGGTGATGCTCTTCTGAATGATCGCGTTGACCGCCTGGAGCGGAATGCCTTCGTCCTGGGCTTGAACGATTTCGTTTGCACCGCTGCCGGTTACACCGAAGTCCGCGCGTCCCGACGCAACGAGCTGCGTTCCCGACACCTGCGGGCCACCCGGCTCGATCGTCACGTTCAGTCCGGCTTCCTCGAAGTAGCCGAGCTGCTGCGCGGCGTAGAATCCGCCGCTTTCGGCATTCGGGTACCAGCCGAGCACGACAGTCACGTCGGTCAAACCGCTGTCGGAAGAAGCATCTGCCGAGTCCGTCGAGCACGCAGACAATGCGAGCGCTGAGACGAGGATGGTGGCTGCGACAGCACGTTCCCGCGCCTTTCGATTGAACACGCAATTCTCCTCATTGGGACGGCACCCGCAAGCGCCACTGAACTTTTCGGCTGAGACGATCGTAAAACCACGTCGTAACACACTTTTCTCGCTTGCATTACGCCCGGATGTCGCACGTTAAATTCCTGCGCAACACATTTCTCAGGCTCCGTGTACATCTTCGCCCCAACGGGTTTCAGTGACCGAGCCCACAATTCCTGCTCGCGAGTAAAGCTCGTGTTACGAGTCGTTTACGTCGCGGTCAGACACCGAATCCTCGGTATACGGTGATGTCGCGGCGCGATCGAGCTTCCGCGCCGGCAACCCCTAGAAGGAGATCGTGATGGCGGACGCCCCCACCGTGAAGAACATCGAAAGCCTTACCGCACGTCTGATTTCACCCACGGACCCCGTCAAACTGATTCCCCTGGCCGGACCGAGCGACGGCTCGCCGACAAGCGTATTCTTCGAAATCTGGGAACCGGGTGGCGCACAACCCGACAACTCCCACCCCGACTCCGTCGAGATCTTCATCGTGCTGTCCGGCGAAGCCGAAGCGACGAGCGACGAGCACACCACACCCCTCCGGCAGGGCGACGTCCTCATCCTCCCCAAGGGGTCGGTGCACAAGATCCGCAACACCTCTGCGACAGAACGCCTTTACACCGTCACCGTCATGACGGTCGACAACGAAGGTTCCATGCCGCACGGATTCGAGCACCTCGTCACCAGCGGCACACCCACCACACTCGACGACGAAGACAAGGCGGCACTCTTCGCCCGCTATTTTCCGCAGGCCGCCGCGTGACGAAACATATTCTGCTCGCACACCTTTCGACCACACGTATCGCTGAGTTGGACCACGACGCCACCGTTTGCGTTCAACCCATCGGAGCCGTCGAACAGCACGGCCCCCACCTCCCGGTCGCCACCGACGCACTACTTGCAGAATACGTCGCACGCGGAGCCGCAGCGCAGAGCACCGCGCCGGCATGGGTTCTCCCGACCCTGTCGTACGGCACATCGAACGAACATCTGGGATGGACCGGCACGGTGTCGCTCGACACCACCACACTTCTGGCTGTATGTCGCGACGTCGCCCGCTCGGTGCGGGCCTCCGGTTTTACCCGGCTCGTCTTCGTCAACGGCCACGGTGGACAGACGCACCTGTTGTCGATGGTTGCGCGGGAGATCCGCATCGAGTTCGGTCTCCACGTCGTGAACGTGATGCCCGGTCAGCTCGGAAAACCCGAGGGTGTCACCGTGTCCGACGCCGAATGGGGCATCCACGCCGGTGAACTCGAAACGAGCATGATGTTGCACGTCGCCCCCGACCTCGTCGACATGGATGTCGCCGTGGCCGGCGGTCGCGCGGCACACGACCTGTTCGCTGCATCCCCGCTGCTCACCATCGAAGACGGAATCTCACCGGCCTGGATCACCGACGACATCTCCCCGGACAACGGCGTCATCGGAGATCCCCGCCGTGCCTCGGCCGAGATCGGCCGCGCTGTCGCCGAATTCCAGATCGCACGACTCGCCGACGCATTCGCCGAGATCA
>JAZQRG010000366.1:0-1830 GCA_045629445.1 Mycetocola sp.
AGCCACAACGGCACTGTCCGGTGGCGAAGCCCAGCGCCTCAAACTGGCCGCTGACCTCGACCGCGACCAGCACGGCACGGTGTTCGTGCTCGACGAGCCGTCTATCGGCCTGCATCCGCTTGACGTTGAGGTCCTCCTCCGCGTGCTGCAGGGCCTGATCGCCCAGGGCGGCACCGTGATCGTGATCGACCACGACCTCGACCTCATCTCCAACGCTGACTACGTGATCGACTTCGGCCCCGGCGGTGGCGTCGATGGCGGCCGAATTATCGCCACCGGTACCCCCGCCGAGATCGCGGCTAACCCCGACAGCATCACAGGGAAGTACCTGCGCCGGTTGGTTTAACGTGCCCCGCGGCATCCGTTCGAGAAAGATCCGCGAAACGGATGCCACGGAGCGGCGCGTCACCGGCCGACGCCGACGACCTACATCGCGAAGTTCAGTTCGGGAATCGCCCGGCCGGCGATCATCTCGGCGCGGGGAACCACTCCGCCGTCGATGGCTTCGGGCTGTGGGGTGACCCAGTACTGGCCGGCGGCAACCTGCTCGAAGACGCGGCGTGCGTGCTCTTCGGCGGTGATGCCCTGGGTTTCGGAGCGCTGCTGCAGGCCGTCGTTGAAGGCCTGCGCCTCGGGAAGGGTGCTGCCGTCCTTGGCTGAGACGAAGATGTCGCTCTTCACCGAGTCGGGCAGAACCACGGAAACCTGGATCGGCGCCTTCATCATCTGCAGTTCGTAGTGCAGCGATTCGGTGAGCGCGAGCGTGCCGAATTTGGTCACCGAGTACGGCGACATCAGCGGGCTCGGGGAGAGCCCGCCGATCGAGGAGACCTGGAGGATCCAGCCGGGAGTGCCCTGGGCGAGCATCCGCGGCACGAATGCGCGCAGGACGTTGACGTAGCCACCGATGTTGATGCGCAGCATGGCGTCCCAGCGCTCGGCCGGGATCTCCCAGCTCCACCCCATCGCCATGATGCCGGCGTTGTTGACCAGCATGTCGACGCTGCCGAACCGCTCGACCGCGCGCACGGCGAGGGCTTCGACGGAGTCATCGCTCGACACGTCGGTGACAACGGCTTCGACCTCAGCGCCGGCAGCGGTCAGCTCTTCGGTCAGTGCGACGAGGCCTTTCTCCGAGATGTCGGCGAGAACGAGTCGCATGCCGAGGGTGGCGGCATGGCGGGCGAACCCGGCGCCGATTCCCGCTGACGCGCCGGTAATGACGGCGACCTTGCCGTGGAACGATTCGGGGGTTGAACTCATGGTGAAACCTCTTTCAGGCCGCGGGATTCTGCGGCGACATTGTGACGGTGAACGTTGGGGGGAACGCCCACATAGTTGCCGTTGGCAACCATTATTAGACTGAGTCTATGAGCACAGACGACGAATCCGAACTGCTCTCGTCGCTGATCGCCTTCATCACCGCCTGGACCTCCGTGCGGACGCAGGGCCGGATCGCGACAGAGGTCGGCGTCGCGATTCCCGAGAGCGATGTTCGGGCGCTCTACACGCTTGGCATGCTCGGGGCGCCTGTCCGTCCGGCCCAGCTCGCTGACGAACTGCAGATCACCCGGCCAACCATGAGCAAGATGCTCGCGCGGCTTGAAGAGTCGGGTCTCGTCACGCGATCAGCATCGACGGATGATGCGCGCGGCACGCTGGTTTCACTGACGCGGGCGGGCGCGAACGCCTACGGCCGCATCGCCGAGGCCACCCGATCGTATGTTCATGCCGCGCTCGACGGCGTTCCACCTGGCACCGCCCCCACCATTACCCGGGTGATGCGAGACCTGATCGACGAACTTCCGGGCCAGACCGACGAGACGCGCG
>JAZQRG010000367.1:0-2658 GCA_045629445.1 Mycetocola sp.
GGCGCTCACGTGCTCGACACCCACCACGCGGCCTTCCCTGACCGGTTCTACCGCAGCGAGAACCTCCACAAGCTTGCTGAGTACGGCACGCTTCTCGAGAAGGACTCGAAGGGCAAGGTCAAGGGCTTCGACAAGGGCGCACTCAAGCTCGTCTCCGGAGGAAAGCAGCCGCTCACAACGGATGCCATTCTGCGGCGACTCGAGGACGGCCTCGCCGACGAAATCCACCGGATGCTCGAAGACCACGTCGTCGAGGGACCTGAGGACATCGACCTCTGCATGATCCTCGGTGCAGGCTGGCCGTTCCAGATGGGTGGAATCACCCCGTACCTCGACCGTACCGGTGCGAGCGAGCGGGCGTTTGGCGGAACGTTCCACGATCCGCAGATTCGCGGCATCCGGTCGTAACAGCTGACACGAGAAAACGCCCGGCCATTCGCCGGGCGTTTTTTCGTGCGGCCGGCCGTCAGCTCACGGTGAGGTGGGGGTAGTCGGCGCTCCGGTGCTGAAAGGCAAGGATCGCCGAATTCTGGATGACACCGTCACGGATCTCGATTGCGCGTCGGATCGTCTCGTTCTGGTCCTCATCGGTTGGCCCGTCCATGACCGTCCGAATAAACGGGATGAGGGCTTCACTGATCTCCCACGTTGCCGAGTCCCAGAGGTGCGACGGGGTGTGGTCGACAGCATAGTAGCTGATGTGGTCGCCGACGACGACGATCGGTTCGGCGAACGAGGTCATCCGCGCCCATTCGAACCCCATGCCCTCATCGCACGAGACGTCGATGAGAAGGCTGCCGGGTGCAAACAGTCCGAGGTCCTCTGTGGTCAGGTAAATCATGGGGTCAGTTGGATCCTGCAGCGAGCAGTTCACGACGATATCGTGCTGGGCCAGGAACGGAGCGAGCGGCTTCCTGCCGTCTTCGGTGAGCACGTTGGACAGGAAGGCACCATCGTCGTCCTGGTCGAACTGGACGATCTCGGCCGAATGAATAGGCGCGCTCACTGCGGCCCGTTCCCTGCTGGTGAGGACGGTGACATCGTGCACGCCGAGGGCGTTCAGGGCGGTCACCGCTCCACGAGCGGTTGCCCCGAAACCGATGACAACGGCGTTGAGCCTGCGACCGTAGTCACCCGTCGATCCGGTAAGTGCAAGAGCATGGAGCACGGCGGCGTAGCCGGCAAGTTCGTTGTTCTTGTGGAAGACGTGCAGCGCAAAGCCCCCCTCGCGTGTCCAGTGGTTCATCGCCTCGAACGCGATAAGCGTGATCTTCTTGTCGATGGCGAGTTGGGTCAGCTCCCGGTCCTGGACGCAGTGAGGCCAGCCCCAGAGCGTCTGTCCGACGCGAAGGTCATCGAGATCCGCCGCCTGCGGTTTGGGCAGTACGACGACGTCCGAGCGCTCGATGACGGTTGAGCGAGGTGCGACAGCGGAGACGAGATCCTCGAGCTGCTCGTCGCTGACGCCGAACCGTTCGCCGTAGCCTTCCTCGACGATCATGCGGGCGCGAAGGTCGGCATCGATGCGTTCGAAGTGCAGCGGGTGGATGGGAAGTCGGCGCTCGTTCGGCTTCTTCGATGTTGCGAGGACACCCAGAATCGGGGATGGAACGTTCCGTGCAGTAGTGCGTGACCCGACGGTCATGGTTCTCCCTCTTGCGGGAACCGCGTTGAACCCGCTCTGTCGACACTACGGCACCATCGGAACCTGCCGCGTCGTGGGGGTGGTGCTCCCGAAACCGGTGGACGAGAGCGGCGAGTTGATGGTGCCACAGACCTCATACGACTACATCGGGCCGTACTGGTCCCAGATCGGGGCGTGGTCCCCGTCGTCTTCGGGGCAGGTAGACGCTATTTCGGGTCGGTCGTCGGTCAGCACCTGCTGGAGGGTCCGGACGTGGTGTTTCAGGGCAACCGGGTGGTTCACCTGCGCTCCCGGCTGCGCCGGTGAGCTATGCCTGTTCGCTCGAGTGTTCGGACTCCTCGTGCGCGTCGGCCCCGTGGACGGGGCGAGCGATGGGAATCCGGCTTCCGAGTACCTGCGCGACGACATCACGAGCGATCTGCTGGCCAGTGAGGCCCGCATCAGCCATGATCTGTTCCCGCGTGGCATGAGCGATGAAGGTGTCGGGCAATCCGAGTTCGTCCACTGCCGTATCGACACCGGCACTGCGCAGATCCTGGCGGATTCGAGTGCCGATACCACCGACCCGGATGCCATCCTCGAGCGTGATCACCAATCGGTGATCCCGCGCGAGCTCAACGACACTCTCCGGAACCGGAACAACCCAGCGGGGGTCGATGACCGTAGCCCCGATGCCCTGGGCCTTGAGTCGCTGCGCGACATCGAGACCGACCTCGGCCATGGGACCGACCGTCACGATGAGCACGTCCGGCTTGTCGCTCTCGGACAGCACATCGACGCCATCCGCGGTACGCCGGACGGCGGGTATTTCCGCCGAAACGTTTCCCTTGGGAAAACGGATGACGGTCGGACCGTCATCGACAGCAATCGCCTCTGCGAGTTCCTCACGCAACCGGCCGGCGTCGCGGGGTGCGGCCAGACGGATGCCGGGAGCGAGCTGCAGGATCGCGAGGTCCCAGATGCCGTGGTGCGACGGGCCGTCGGGTCCGGTGACGCCGGCGCGGTCGAGCACG
>JAZQRG010000368.1:0-9307 GCA_045629445.1 Mycetocola sp.
CATCGAGGTCGAACAGAACGACGGAGGGCGAACTCACCGCGAGAGCGCCTCGGCTGGCCCGCCCTCTGCGGGACCGGGCCGGTCTGAGACGGTGAGTTCCGCCCGGTGGCTCGGCGCAAACTCGCCGAACCGCGCAACCGCACCCTGCCTGACACCGCTGTCCCGGAACCCGACCTTGCGCGGGTCGGGCTCCGACGCCGGGTTGCCGATGAGAGCCTCCCAGACGATGGAGGTGTTCGGCGGGTTCTCATCGACAGACCAGGGGTTCGCGAACATCCAGTCACAGACCGCGGCGACAGCCTCGGGCATGTACCCCTGGCCACGCCACGGAGCACCGAGCCAGAAACCGACCATCGCCTGCTGAGCGTTCCAGTCACGCAGCGCGACGACGCCGAGGATGGTGGGCTCGTCCTTGCGCCGGAGCGCCCAGGTGAGCTCTTTGCCGCTCGACCAGCCCGGCCGAACGATCTTCGAGATGAAATTCTCGGCGTCGCGAAGCCGGTACGGCTGTGGCACCGTCGTGAAATCCTGGATAAGCGCGTCCTGGCAGTACGCAAAGATGAACGGCACGTCCGACTCGGTCGGCGCATCAAGGATCAGCCGGTCGGTTTCGAGTCGCACTACGTCCATGCGCTCAGCCTACCGGCGAGGGTCGGCGAGCTGAATCTCGGCGACGCGTCCTTACGATCGCGGGAGGAGCCCAACCCGGTCGTATGCCTTCGCGAGGGTCTCTTCGGCGACGGCGTTGGCCTTCGCCGCGTTGATCGCGAGCAGCCGGTCGAGCTCGGCGGGGTCATCGAGCAGCTCGAGGGTGCGGGTACGAATAGGTTCGAACACCGCGTTCACCGAATCGACAACGCCCTTCTTCAGGTCGCCGTATCCGCGGCCGGCGTACTCGTCGACGATCGCGTCGATCGTCCAGCCCGACATCGCCGAGAAGATGGTGAGGAGGTTCGAGATCCCCGGCTTGGTCTCACGGTCGAACCGGATCGACGCGTCGTCGTCGGTGACCGCGCGCATGATCTTCTTCTTGTTCACGGACGGATCGTCGAGAACCTTGATCAGCCCGGCCTCGCTCTCAGCCGACTTCGACATCTTTGCGACGGGGTTCTGCAGGTCGTAGATCTTCGCGGTCTCCTTGAGGATGACCGGCTCCGGAACCCGGAACGTCTCGCCGAACCGGCTGTTGAACCGACCGGCGAGGTCGCGCGTCAGCTCGAGGTGCTGGCGCTGGTCTTCACCGACCGGCACCGCCGACGTCTGGTAGAGCAGGATGTCGGCCGCCATGAGCACCGGGTAGGTGAAAAGCCCGACCGTCGTCGAGTCAGCACCAAACCTGGCCGACTTGTCTTTGAACTGGGTCATCCGACCGGCCTCACCGAAGCTCGTGATGTTGTTGAGCACCCACGACAGCTGCGCGTGCGCCGGCACGTGCGACTGCACATAAAGCGTGCTCTGCGATGGATCAATGCCGGCGGCGATGTACTGCGCTGCCGTCGACCGGGTGCGAGCACGCAGTTCGTCTGGGTTCGGCGAGCTCGTCAGGGCGTGGAGGTCGACCACGCAGTAGTACGCGTCATACTCGGCCTGCAGCGCCACCCACTGCTGCAGTGCTCCGACGAAGTTGCCGAGGTGCAGCGAGTCGTTCGATGGCTGCATTCCGGAGAACAGTACGGGCTTGGTCATGGGGGTCCTTTGGTTGAAACGCCTCTGAGGCGAAAGTTCAGTGGTGCAGATTAAGTGTGCGGTTCAGTAAACGGATGCCGTGAGCCACGATGATCGGACGGCGAGCGGCCGCTCAGATCGCGTAGTCGACGACGACGGGTGCGTGGTCTGACCAGCGCTGGTCGTGGGTTTCAGCCCGGTCGACGCGGTAATTCGTGACCGTCGCTGCGAGCTCGGGTGTCGCCACGTGGTAGTCGAGGCGCCAGCCGGTATCGGTGTCGAACGCACGGCCGCGCTGGGACCACCAGGTATACGGGCCGTCCACCTCTCCTGCCCAGGTGCGGCCGACGTCGACCCAGCCGAGACCGGGGCCCGTCGTGCCGTCGACGCCGGTGACCTCGGTGCCGAGCGGGCCGAAGAACCGGTCGAAGTATGCCCGCTCCTTCGGGAGGAAGCCGGCGTTCTTGCGATTGCCCTTCCAGTTTTTGATGTCGAGTTCGCGGTGACCGACGTTGAGGTCACCGAGGACCACGGAATATTTCGAATGCGCCGCGAGCTCGGGCAGTCTCGCCGTCATGGCATCCAGGAACTTGTACTTCTCAACCTGCTTGGGCGTGTTGTCTTCGCCGGAGTGCACGTAGGTCGAAACGACAGTGACGATGGAGCCGTTGACCTCGTAGTCGGCCTCGAGCCACCGTCCGGCGCTGTCGAAGTCTTCGGCGCCGAACTCGACACGGTGGATGTGCGCTTTCGAGCGGCTCGCGATTGCGACGCCAGCTCGCCCCTTGGCTGTTGCCGGGTCGTGGAGGATGTCCCACTCCGAACCGAGCAGATTCTCAAGGTCACTCGTCGCTGCACGGACTTCCTGCAGCGCGAGGATATCGATGTCTGAGGCGTCGAGCCAGTCGCCCATGCCCTTGCGGAATGCTGCGCGCACTCCGTTGGTGTTGACCGAGGCAATGCGAAGGGGAGACGATGTCGACATTCCTCCAGTTTAGGTCAGCCGACTGACACAACCCGGGGCGGGTCCGCGTCCGCAAAGACTGGCAGAGCGGGTCGTCCTGAGTCAAGGAATGTCCGAATGTCCGCGTGAAGGGGCAGAATGGACCGACAGGCGCGCACCGCTGTCAGTGATGTGCACCCGGCCTGTACTGTTTTGAGACGGTTTTGAGGGACGAAGTGACGACAACGCAGCGTGTACGAACTCCGGCGAACTATCGCTACGCCATGACGAACCAGGGCGTGCCCTGGATTTACATCGTCAATGATTCACTGCTCGTGGCGATCCGCACGCCATCCGAGCCGGCGGTGATCGAGTCGTTGTGGGACCTCGTCCGCGGCGGGACGGCAACGTTTGATGAGGTGCTCACGGCCGTTCCGAACACAGCGGCTGGGGCACCGGCGTCGTTCGTGTGTGTCGAACTCGCCGAAGAAGGCGGAGACGAGTCAACGATCAATCTCCTCGTCCACGGTGAGGGAGCACTCGACGTGCGCACCGCCGACGGATGGCGTCGGGTTGCCGTGTCAGGCCAGCCATGGCTCCGCGACTCCATGACGGGCGTCTCGGCGCTCGCCGCAGGAGGGCTCACGACTGATCCGGGGCAGCCGTCTGGCGGAGTGTCCTTCCCCTTCGGTGCCGGTGTGATCGTTGCCAACCGGATCGACTGGCTGTCCGAGGCGCTGACAACGGATGCCGTGGCATCCGCGCCTGCGCAGGCCGACGCCCCGGCAGAGGCCGCTCCGGTGGCCGCAGCCTCTCCTGTTCCGCCGGCCGAGGTTTCCCTGGCGGCGGCGGCCAACGTCGCACCCGTACCCCCGATGCCACCGGCCGGCCCGGTCGACCTGCCTCCGCTGACCCACCGGCCCGCTGAGGCCAGACAGTACACGCCAGCCGAAACCGACACGATCATCCGTCCGCCAGCCCAGCGGGTGAAAGCGCAGGACGACCCGCTCATGCGCCACGACGGCCAGACCGTGCTTCGCAGGGACATCGCTCCTCCGATCGAGGACGAGACGGTGCTCCGCGAAGCACCACTCGTACCCAACGATCCGAAAACTCTGCTCTACGGTTTTCGGATCAACGGCGGACAGGCCTACCCGCTCGACGCCGTGCACTACTTCGGCCGGAACCCGAGGCAGCCCCGCATTCCGCTGCCCGACCCATCCCGGCTCGTTCCCGTCGTCTCGGCATCGAAATCGGTGTCGGCGACGCACCTCGAAATCAAACAGATCGGCGACTCCATCGTCGCGACCGACCTCAAATCCACCAACGGCACCTCGGTAATCGCGCCGCAAAGCCACTGGCAGCGCCTGCGGGCTGGCGAGAGTGTCGTCGTCGTTCCCGGCACATTCATCGACATCGGCGACGGAAACGTCATCGAAATCCTGCCCCCCTGGCCGGGGGTATAGAACTTTTCGTTCTTCTCTAGAATGAGAGAGTGACCGGGGGGACACCGACAAGGGTTCCCTCGCGCTCGCGAGTCGGCCTCTCGACGTGCGATTTCAGGGAAGGGAGGACCATGGCGCGCCGCTTGCCCTCGCTTCCGCCCGCTCTTCCCGGGTTCTCCTTCGTTCGCATCCTCGGCTCAGGCGGGTTCGCCGATGTCTTCCTCTACGAGCAGGACAGCCCCCGCCGCCAGGTCGCCGTGAAGGTGATGCTGAGCGAATACGTCAACGTCGAAGTTCGACGGATGTTTCAGGCCGAGGCCGACGTCATGGCTCAGCTCAGCGCGCATCCCGCCATCCTGACCATCTATCAGTCAGGCGTCGCCGGAGACGGCCGGCCCTACCTCGTCATGGAACTGTGCTCGGCGACAATCGGCGAAACCTATCGGGAGAAACCGCTGTCGGTGTCGGAAGCGCTCCGGGTCGGCATCAAGATTTCCAGCGCCGTTGAGACAGCGCACCAGTCCGGTGTACTGCACCGCGACATCAAGCCGGCAAACATTCTCATGACCGCTTACGGCAACCCGGTGCTCAGTGACTTCGGCATCGCCGGAACGCTCGGTGAGTCCGTCATCGACGACACCGTCGGGATGAGCATTCCCTGGTCGGCGCCCGAGGTGCTGCACAGCGAGACAAACGGAACGATAGCGAGCGAGGTGTGGTCGCTCGGGGCGACGACATATTCGCTGCTCGCGGGTCGGGCACCCTTTGAAACGCCGGGGCAGGACAACTCGTCTGCATCGCTCATCGCGAGGGCAAACCGTGCCAAGCCAGCGGCCGTCGGCCGGACTGACATCCCTGAGACGCTCGAACGTGTCCTGGCCAGAAGCATGTCCCGCCGGCCAGAGCAACGGCAGCAGTCGGCCATGGAGTTCATCCGCGAGCTTCAGGCTGTGGAGGCAGAGCTCGGCTTCGCGCAGACCCAGCCTGATGTCGCAATCCATGCGTGGGCGCAGGTAGCGGTCGGTGACGACTCCGACAGAACGCGCGTTCAGGCGATCCGCACCGTCGATCCCGGCCGGCGTCGCCGACGCACCGCCGAGGATTCCTCGCAGCGTCCCGGAGCAACGAGGGCAGCAGTAAAGGGAACCGGATCAACGTCCGGAAATGATCGCAACTCGGGGGCACGCGCTCCGCTCGAGCACGGCCGTGCGTTCGTCGCCGCCATCGTGACCTGCAGTCTGCTGGTCGTGCTGCTCGCTGTGACGACCGTGTTCGTCGTTGTCCGGACGCAAGCCACCGATTCCATACCGACGGTCACAAACGTCTCTGCGGATGTCCGCGATTCGGGCGTCGTGTTCAGCTGGGCTGATCCTGGCCTCGCCGCGACCGACTCGTACCAGATCCGCACCGGTGACGGTGTGGCATCCGTTCAGAAGTCCACCGAATTCACAATTGACGCCGAATCGGGCGAACGCGCGTGCATCACCGTGCGGGTGACGAGGGATGGCGTGCTCGGGCCGCCGAGCAGCGAGAAGTGCGTTGACGTGCCGGCGGGTACCGGCTGATGATCCGGGCGTGGATGCGCAAGCATCGCTCTGCCCTGGCGACTCTCACGAGTGGAACGGTGATCTGCGCTGTCATCGCAACGGTTGCCGTGGTGTCCGACGGGTACCGCGCGCAACGGATGGATCTCGGCGACGGTGCCGTCTGGGTCGTGAACCAGGAGCGGCAGGCGATCGGCCGTGCCAACACCCAGATATTCGAACTGAACACGGCTGTGCGGAGCACCTCGTCCGATATCGAGGTGCTGCAGTCCGGTGAAACTGTGTTACTCGTCGACAAGACGCAGGGCACTGTCGCCATCGTGGACCCGGCGGTGTCGGAAGTCTCGGAAAGCGTCCCACTCCCGCCAGGTGAAACGACCGTAGCGCTCGGAGGGGACCGGGTGGTCGTCGAGTCCGGCGGTGACATCTGGTTCGTACCGATCACCGAACTCACGAGCTTCGACGCCGAGTCTGAGCCGGCGCTCTCGCTCGGCGCGAGGGCCGTTTCTTCCACGAACGCCAACGGGGACCTTTTCGTTTTCGCGCCCGAGACGAGCAGCGTGTACGAGGTTCCCGCTGGTTCCGATGTGGCAACCACGACAACCGAAGTGCCCGTCCCGTCGGGAGGGGTGCAACTGACGAGCGTTGGAGAAGATTTCGTACTGCTCGACGAGGCGGCGGCAAGTGTGACTTTCGCCGGTCGGTCCGTCCAACTTCCCGAAGGATCATCCGCCAGACTCCAACAACCGTCCGTCTCCGGTGACCGAGTGCTCGTCGGTATCGACGACGGGCTGCTTTCGATCGCGCGTCGTGGCGAGCCGACGGTACTCGCAGACACCGCGGCCGGTGCGGCAGCTGCGCCGGTTGCCGCTGGGGAGTGTGTGTTTGGTGCGTGGTCTGACGGTTCGGTGTTTTCCGAGTGTGACCAGGCAACGTCGCTGTCGAAACTGGACGGCCTGTCGGCGGGTGCCGACCTGGCTTTCCACTCGAACGGAGATCACGTGCTCCTCAACGACCAGAGCGGTGGGCGTTCCTGGGCGGTGCAGTCCCGAAACCGAGTGATCGACAACTGGGATGACCTCATCGCGCTCGACGACGATGAGCTCAAGGTCGAAGACAACAACGAGGACACCCCTCCCGAATTCGACGAAACCCAGAAGCCGCCTACAGCGATCGCTGACGAGTTCGGGGTTCGACCCGGGCGCACATCGCCGCTTCCCGTCCTGCTCAACGATTTCGATCCCAACGGCGACGTGCTGATGATCGACTCGTTCACACAGCTGTCAGAGGCAGCCGGTCGGGTCGAAGCCGTCAACAACTCCCAGCAACTTCAGGTCACCCTCACCCAGACCGCAAGCGGAACGCACACCTTCGACTACACCATCAGCGATGGAAGGGGAGGAACGGCGTCCGCGACCGTCACCCTCACCGTGCGCCAGCCGAGCGAGAACTCACCGCCGGCCCAGATGCGCACAACGAAAGGTTCGGTTGCCAGCGGGGCACGGCTCTCCCTCGCCGTGCTCGGCGACTGGGTCGACCCTGACGGTGACCCGTTTTACCTCACATCGGCCGCTGTCGCCGCACCCGATCTGGTGCAGCACACCCCGGACGGCACTGTCATCTTCACCGACGCCGGACTCGGCGGGGAGCTCAAGGAGATTGGTCTCACCGTCTCGGACGGCTCTGCAGACGGGACCGGCATCCTCGCTGTTACCGTCGCTGCTCCGGGAAGCGTTCCTCTCATCGCCGAGCCCTTCCCGGTCAACGCTCACGCGGGCCAGGAGATTGAAATCAGTCCACTCGTTCACGTTCGCGGTGGTTCCGGGCCATTACGCCTCGCAAATGTACCCGCGAAGGACGGCGCGACCATCACGCCCGACTACGACGGTGGTACCTTCCGGTTTTCCAGCACCGAGGTTCGTGACCACATCATCGACTACTCGGTCACCGACGGGACCCTGACCCAGACGGGCATCGTCCGGATCAAGGTCATCGCTCCTCCCGACGCCGGTGCCAAGCCGATCACCGTGCCACACACGGTATTCATTCGTGAGCAGAGCAGCCAGACCGTCGACGTGCTCGCGGGGGACTTTGACCCGGCTGGTGGCGTTCTTGTCCTGACCGGGGTCTCCAATATTCCGCCGTTTTCCGGCATCCGCGCTGAAGTTCTCGAACAACGGATGCTGCGCATCACCCTCACCGCTCCGCTCGACGGTCCGGTCTCATTCAACTACCGCGTATCCAACGGCGTCGCGGATGCCGACGGCACTGTCACCGTTGTCGAAATCCCCAATCCGGTCAAACGACAACCTCCGGTCGCCTTCACCGATACCGTGTCTGTGCGGGTGGGAGACGCCATCGACGTTCCTGTCCTCGCCAATGACACCCACCCCGACGGTGACATTCTGACCCTGGCCCCTGACCTCGCGAGCGCCCTGCCAGACGGAGGAGGGCTGCTCTTCACCGCTGGCAGCGTCTTGAGATACCTCGCACCGGATAAGCCGGGCATCTTCACGGCGGTGTACCGGGCGACGGCGCCGGACGGACAGTGGTCAGACGCCCAGGTGGTTTTCAACGTGCGCGAGGTCGACACAGCGTCGAACGCCGCACCGGTGCCGAAGACTGTCATCTCCCGAGTGCTGTCGGGCGAACGGGTGCGGATCAGTATCCCGCTCACCGGGATCGACCCTGACGGTGACTCGGTGCAGCTTCTCGGGCAGAGCTCGAACCCGGATAAGGGCGCGGTGACCGGGGCAGGAAGCGACTGGTTCGACTATGAGGCGGGTGCGTACTCGACCGGAACGGACAGCTTCGAGTACACGGTCGTCGATGCACTCGGCAAGCAGGCGACGGGACTTGTGCGCATCGGCATCAGCGCCAAGCTCGACGGGTCACGTGCCCCCATAGCCACGCCGGATGAGGTGCTTACCCGTCCATCGTCAACTGTCGCCATCCGAGTGCTCGCCAACGACTCTGATCCCGACGGGGGAGCGCTCACCGTAACGAGCGTCGAACCGATGGGGGAAGGTGCGCTGGCGGTGCTCGACGATGATGTCGTCCGTGTGACGGTCCCCAAGGGAGAGGGGCGCTATGGCTTCATCTACGAGATTGAGAATGCCGCTGGCAACACGTCGAGCAACTTCCTGACGGTCGTCGCCCGCAACGACGCGCCTCTCGCTCGTCCGGTTGCATCAGACGTCGTGCTGACCATCGATGACATCGCCGACAGGTCGACCATCGACGTGAACGTGTTGAAGAACGTGTTCTGGGCGGACGGACCAGCCTCCGACCTTGATGTCGACGTCCCTCCCGGTTTCGGTGAGCTGGCGACCGTGACCTCATCCAAGCGGGTGCGGGTGACGCTCGGTGCCGAATCCCAGATCATTCCGTTCCAGGTCAGCAACCCGGATGACCCGACCGTGAACGCGCTGGCCTTCATCTGGGTCCCCGGTTTCGGTGACGCTCTCCCGCAACTGCGCACAGGCGTCAAGCCCATCACCGTCGTGAGCGGAGAATCGGTCTCGATCGCGATCAACGACTACGTTATCGCGGCCGGCGGTAAGAGCGTCCGGCTGACGGATGCCGCGAAGGTGCGTGCGACAAATTCGGACGGGTCCGATCTGGTGGCGGACGCCACCACCCTTCGCTTCACGAGCGCCGAACAGTACTTCGGTCCAGCATCGATCTCCTTCGAGGTGACGGACGGGGAG
>JAZQRG010000369.1:0-2206 GCA_045629445.1 Mycetocola sp.
TTCCGCTGCGGCGCCGGCGAGGACCTCGCGCGTGCCCCCGGAGTACGCGATCCTCCCTGTGCGGTCGAGTACGGTCACCCGGTCGACGAGGTCAATGGCGGCGTGAAGGTTGTGCTCGATGAGCACGATCGCGTGCGTGCCAGCCGCAGCGATGGAGCTCAGCACGGCGTAAACGTCGTGGATCCCGGTGGGGTCGAGGTTCGCTGTGGGTTCATCGAGTACGAGGACCCCGGTATCCATGGCGAGGGCGCACGCGATGGCGAGACGCTGCTTGCCGCCGCCCGAGAGCAGGTCCGGGTTCTCGAGGCGGCGGTCCCAGAGCCCGACGGCGCGAAGCGCGCGCTCAGCACGGTTAAGAACCTCGTCCACGGGAAGGAGCAGGTTCTCGGGGCCGAAGCACACCTCGTCGAGAATTGTGCCGGTGACGATCTGCGAATCGGGGTCCTGGAAGACCATGGCGACGTCCTGCGACAGGCGCGACACCGTGGCATCCGTCGTTCGCAGACCGTGCACGGAAACCGACCCGGACAGCGTCGCAGCGATCTGGTGCGGCACGAGGCCGTTGAGCGCGAGCGCGAGCGTCGACTTGCCGCACCCGGACGGGCCAAGGAGAAGCACGACCTCGCCGGTGTCAATGTCGAAGCTCACGCCGTTCGGTGTGTCCTCGGTGCGCTCGTCATAGCGGATGCGCACATCTCTCAGCCGCAGTGCGGGGATGTGCTCCGGCATTCAGCGGGTCATGCCGACGTCATTGGTGCATCGCTCGCGCGCGGGGCGTCGGTGCGACGATCCACCTCGCGCTGCAGTCCGCGTGCAACCCCGGTCTTGTCGATCCGGCTGGCGATGATGCGGCCGAGCCAGGTGAAGATGGCCGGGCTCACGGCGAAGAGACCGAAGTAGACGACGCTGAGGCCGGGGGCGAACTGCTCGGCGCCGATGACGACGAAGACGCCGAGGCCGAAGATCAGGCCGGCGATAGCGGCGGCGAGGTAGAAGACCCAGGCGCGCCAGTACCGATAGCGGCTGACGAGGAACGGCAGCTCCTGCAGCAGCCCGATCGCGAGCCCGGCGCCGAAGTAACGAAGGAACCACTGCGGGCTGAACGCCGCTGCGATGAGTCCGGCGAACAGGCCGGTGAGCAGAGCAACCCCGCCCCGTCGAAGAAGTGACTGGGCGACGACGCCGGGAAGGAAGTAGACGCCGACAAGCGACCCGTAGAGAATCGGCACCGTTGCCGACATGAGTCCGTTGAGATAACCGCTGACCACAAAGACCAGGCCGCCGGCGACGCCAATGGCCGCGCAGGTCAGCAGAAGACGTGTGCTCGCGTTTCGCATTTCGGTCTCGGTTCGGGTTCGCAAGTGGTGAGGTAACCCTAAGTTTAGTGCGTACTCTCCTGTGGTGGCGCTGAAGGCTGACGACGCCGAGGCGTCAGCCGAACGCCCGGCAGCGGCGGTGCCGGAATTCGCTCACTTCCGTGACCGTCGACAACGCCGAAACGGATGCTTCGCGCCTCCCAGGCGTCACGCGCGCTCACGATCTCTTCATGGCTTCGTGCGACGAAGTTCCACCACATGATGAGTTCCTCGGCGAACGGAACACCGCCGAGCAGGACGAAGTGGCACCCGTCCGGGCTCGAGATCGCGAGTGATTCGCGTTCGGTGCCGAGATAGAGGAGCGGGCCGCGCGTGAGCGACTCGCCGGCGACCTCGAGCGTGCCTGACAGCACCATGATCGCGTACTCAAAGTGGGTCTCAAGCGGAAGCGTCACACTCGCACCGGCGTCGATCACGGCATCCGCCCCGACCAGTGGTGTGTAGACGGTCGCGTCCGAGACGATATCGCCCAGCCTGCCGACGAGGACGCTCGCGCGAAGGCCCGGTGCGCGATAAACCGGGAGCTCGGTGTGGCGCTCGAAGAACGGATCGATGTCCGCTACATCCCTGGGGAGCGCGACCCACAGCTGGAGACCACGAAGCGGGCTTCCGGCAGGCCCGATCGAGAACTCCGAGTGCGAGATGCCGTATCCACTCGTCATGATGTTGAGCTCGCCGGGGTGAACGTCGACGTCGCTGCCAACGCTGTCGCGGTGACGGATGCTGCCTTCGACCGGCCAGGTCACCGTCTGCAGTCCGATATGTGGATGCGGAAGCACCTTCATCCCGACCTCCTCGTCATCGAACCGGTCGAGGAAGCACCACGCACC
>JAZQRG010000370.1:0-3022 GCA_045629445.1 Mycetocola sp.
GAACGCGGGTGCGCAGGAGGTGGCATCTGGCAGCGCCGAACTCGCCGCGGGCACAGCGACAGCGGCTGACGGCGCCGTTCAGCTGCGCGACGGCACAGCCACGCTCAACAGCGGCCTCGCCGCACTGCTCACCGGCGCCAACGAACTGAAGACCGGCCTCGACAACGGCGTGGCGCAACTGCCAGACAACGACGAGAGCACCCGGCAGGCCCAGGCCACCACCCTCGGCACTCCGGTGTCGATCGACACCAAAGCGATCGCTCCAGCCCAGAACTACGGCGCGGGACTCGCCCCCTTCTTCGCCGCACTCGCCGCGTGGATTGGCATCTACGCGCTGTTCCTCATCGTCAAGCCGATCTCACGTCGCGCCGTCACCGCACTCCATTCACCGTTCCGGGTGACCCTCGCCGGCTGGGCGACCCCGGCCATGCTCGGCGGCGTGCAGATGCTCGGCCTGTTCGGCGTGCTGTCGCTTGCACTTCGCTTCCAGTTCGCGAACCCGCTGGCCACTTTCGGAATCCTGGTGGCGGCATCCCTCACCTACACCGCCATCATTCTCGCGCTCAATGTGTGGCTGAGCGAGGTGGGGCAATTCCTCGGCCTTGTCATGATGGTGCTGCAGCTGGTGACGGCGGGTGGGACATTCCCGTGGCAGACGTTGCCGGGGCCGCTCGCGGTGATTCACCATATATTCCCGATGAGCTATGTGGTCGATGCGCTCCGACAACTCATGTACGGCGGTGACATCGCGCGCGTCGGTGCTGACCTGCAGGTGCTCGCCGTGTGGTTCCTCGCTGGCATCATCGCGACGGTGATCGGCGTGACGCGGCAGACGCACCACCGCACGCTGACCGATCTGCAGCCGAGCATCCTGCAGTAATTTCACGGCTGTGCAGATGCGCTACGCGTCAGCTGGTGAGGTCTTCACCCGCCGTGTCAACCGTTGGACGCACTCCGCGCCCCTCCGTTAGCGTCGCCCCATGACGAATTCAGTACCGCAGATTGAACTCAACTCTGGCCGAAGCATTCCCCAGCTCGGGTTTGGCGTCTTCCTCGTCGACCCGGATGACACTCAGCGTGTTGTCGAGGACGCCCTCGAGGTGGGATACCGCCACATCGACACAGCCACCGGCTACAACAACGAAACCCAGGTGGGCGCCGCAATCAAGGCGTCCGGCATCCCGCGTGAAGAACTCTTCGTGACGACGAAGCTGCTGAACGACGACCACAAGGCCGGCGACGTCGCCGGCGCGTTCTCACGAAGCCTCGACATGCTCGGCCTCGACTACCTCGACCTGTACCTCATCCACTGGCCGATGCCGAAGAACGAGCGTTTCGTTGAGACCTGGCGCCAGTTCGAAACCTTCAAGTCCGACGGTCGCGCCCGCTCCATCGGTGTCAGCAACTTCCTGATCCCGCACCTCGAGACGCTGCTCGCCGAAACCGATGTCGTCCCCGACGTCAACCAGGTCGAACTGCACCCGCTCTTCCAGCAGCGGGAACTTCGCGAGTTCCAGGCTGGCCACGGCATCCGCACCGAGGCGTGGGGTCCGCTCGGCCAGGGAAAGTACGAGCTGTTCACGCTGCCCGCCATCGCCGAAGTCGCGTCAGCTCACGACGTCACACCGGCCCAGGTCGTGCTGCGCTGGCACATCCAGACCGGCAACATCGTCATTCCCAAATCGAACCGCCGCGAGCGCATGGCCGAAAACTTCGACATCTTCGGCTTCGAACTGAGCGCGGACGAGATGGCGGCGATCGACGCCCTCGACGAGAACCGCCGCGTCGGTGGACACCCCGACGACGTGAACTAAGCAGTTTCCAGTAAACGGATGCCGTCGCCGACGCACGCTAACCTCGTGCGTTTGCGGCGGCATCCGTTCGTGGTGAACCGGGGTCACTCGCCGCGGTAGGCCGCCTGCAACTGAGCGATGTCGAGCTTCGACATGCCGAGCATGGACTGCATCACCCGGCCGGCCTTCTCGGGGTCGGGATCCTCGAGCAGCTCGTTGAGAATCGGCGGCACGATCTGCCACGACAGCCCGTACTTGTCTTTGAGCCAGCCGCACTGGCTCGGTTCGCCGCCGTCGGCGATGAGGGTCTCCCACAGCCGGTCGATCTCGGCCTGGTCGTCGGCGTTGACGTAGAACGAGACCGCCTCGCTGAAGGTGAACGCCGGCCCGCCGTTGAGCGCCTGGAAGTCGACTCCGTCGAGCCGAAACAGCACGACCAGCGCGGTGCCCGCCGGCATGGGCGCGCCCTCGCCGTAGCGGGACACGTGCACGATCTCGGAGTTCGGGAAGACCGACACATAGAACTCGGCCGCTTCTTCGGCCTGGCTGTCGAACCACAGGCACGGGGTGATGCGTTGCATGGGTACTCCTTCGTACGGGCGCCGCGAGGGTTGCGGCGGCATGCGCGGCCCATGCTACTCAGCCCGGTCACCGGCGTATACCCGCATCGGTCGCGAAGCGGAGGCCGCAGGCATCCGTCATTTCAACGGTTCGCTCGCGGTGAGAGAAGGAAACCGGGCCGGCACAAGGATGCAATCGCCACTCGCGTCCTTGTGCCCGCGTTGTTTCCTTGCCTCAGCGCGACGGGCGACGGCCCAGCCCGGGCCCGGCGCTAAACCGCGACGACGACCTTGCCGAGCGGGCGCCCGGCGTGCAGGTACTCGATCGCGTCGCCGGACTGCTCGAGCGGAAACACCCGGTCAATGGGCGGCACCACCGTTCCGGCGCCGAGCATGTCGCGCAGCGCTTCGAGAGTCGGCAGGTCCTCGCTCGACATGAGGCCCTTGAACTTCTGGCTCGAGAAGAGCGAGAAGAGTGGGGCGAACATCGAGCGGCCGAAGCCGCCGAGCAGGGGCCCGCCACCTTCGCCACCGACGATCACGAGGGTCCCCCGTCGGGTCAGCACTTTCCGAAGCCGACGAAGCGGCGTGTTCCCCGCGGTATCGATGATCAGGTCGAACCGCTCGCTGCCAGCGGTGACATCGTCGACGGTGCGGTCGATAACCCGG
>JAZQRG010000371.1:0-8408 GCA_045629445.1 Mycetocola sp.
GGAATCCGTAACCCAACCAGAAAAGGTCAGGTCAACGGGTATTTGGCATTTGACATTGTGCACGCTGTTGAGTTCTCAAGGATCGGATGCTCCCGCTTTTCACCCTTCCGGGCTGCTCCGCAGGGCAACTTCTCTAGCCTACCACATGATTTGGCCGGTTTTACCGGCCATTTCCTGTGAGACCGGCGGACCGGGCATCACAAGAACTTCCGAATTTCTTCGGTTGTTCATGAGGTGGGTTTATATCCTAAACCTCAAAATGAAGACGCTCAAGAGGCCTTATCTTTTGGTGAGGATTGGTCCCGCATGAGGCCGGCGAGCTAAGCTCAGCCGCACCTTTGGGGTGACGAGTAGTTACTCTACGTTGGCTTTCGTCACTCGGGCAAATTGCACGCGCACTCCGGGCGTGTCGCGCCTCTGTGCCCCGGAAACACGTCAGAGACGGGCTCTGGGCGCCGTCGACTCGCGCACGATCAACTCAGGCTGGAAGACGATGTGTTCGCGCAGAAAGTCTTCAGGGGATTCGGCTTCCCGCATGAGGAGGTCAACTGCTGTCGAACCGATGAGTGCACTGGGCTGGCGGATCGATGTCAGCGGGACGACGGCAGCGGTCGCGAAGTCGATGTCGTCGTACCCGACGATGGCGATGTCATCAGGTACCGAAAGGGTTCCCAACATGCTCAGCGCCTGAAGCAGTCCCATCGCAACGAGATCGTTCGCCGCGAAAAGCGCGTCAGGGCGCTCTTCGGCCGGGCGGTCCCGCACAACCTCTCCGACTCGCCGACCCTGAAGAACAGTGAGTGCGTTCGTCTCGATGTACTCGAGGGTCACGCCATCCGCTTCCTCGACCGCCTTGCGCGCTCCAGCGAGTCGGTCTGCGACCTGGCGCAGGTTGGCAGGACCGCCGACGAAGGCGATCCGCTGGCGACCCGTGTCGATAAGGTGACGCACCGCCAGGTATCCGCCGGCGACGTCATCGACCGCAACCGAGGAGAACCGTTCGTCGGTTGTCGGCCTGTCGACGAGCACGGCAGGGATACCGCGGGCGTGCAGTCCGTCGAGCCTGTCGCCGCCGTCGCCGACGGGCGAGATCAGGACGCCGTGAACCCGCTGCTTTTCGAACAGATCAATGTATGCAGCTTCCCGCTCAACGTTCTCGTCGCTGTTTCCCAGAAGAACGGTCAGCCCGTCCTCGGCCGCACGGTCCTCGGCGCCTCGAGCGACATCGGTGAAGAAAGGGTTGGACACGTCGAGCACGATGAGCCCGATGCTCAGGCTGCGGCCGGCCCGCAATTGGCGCGCCGCGTCGTTGCGCACGAAGCCAAGCTCATCAATGGCTTTGCGCACCCGGTCGACTGTCCGGGGAGACACCTTGTCCGGGCGATTGAGAACATTGGAGACGGTGCCTACCGAAACCCCTGCCCGTGTCGCCACATCGCGAACACTCATTCCCATAACAAATCCTCCATGACCGGTCATGCCAGCGTAGCGGCGAACCGCGGTTCTGTGAGTCGGGACGTGTCGTGATACAAATGAGCCGGATTGAAACATTTCATTCCGGTGCAGCGGATGCCACGGATCGAATGAATGCAGCGTCGAACGCCTCGAGCGTCGCGCAGCGCCACACCGACAATGACCGAAGGAGCTCATCACCATGGCCACGGAAACCGGACGAGTCTGCTTTCTCATGCACCTCAAGCCCGAGCGCGTCGAGGACTACCTCGCGGCTCACGAGACGGTCTGGCCGGAGATGCTCGAGGCCCTGAGCGCCTGTGGGTGGCGGAACTACTCACTCTTCATCCACAAGGAAGACGGGCTCGTCGTTGGTTATCTTGAGACGGATGACTTCGACCGCGCTCGCGCGGAGATGGACCGGACGGACGTCAACGCGCGTTGGCAGGCCACCATGGCCGGCTATTTCGCCGAGGAGACGGCTCCAGACCAGACCATGCTGAAACTTCAGGAATACTTCCACCTGGCCTGAGTCCCACTTTCTCTCACCCGAAACACCTGCACCCACCCGAAACATCCCTCGCATTGCAGCGAGGGCAGAACGGAGCGAACCGATGCGAATCGGAAGCAAAAACACCACCGGTTGGAAAGCCACGATCTCGGTGGCCATGTCCAACTACATCGAGTCCGGATCGATCATCGCGATCGCGACCAGTCTTGTCTTCTGGCAGGCAGAGTTCGGCATTGACGATGTCGGCGTCGGTCTGCTCGCCGCACTCAGCGCCAACGCGTTCGGCGCCGCGGTGGGCGCACTTCTCGGTGGCCCGCTCTGCGACCGCTTCGGACGCAAGTTCATCTACACCTACGACCTCATGCTCTACATGGTCGGTGTGCTCATCGCGGCGTTCGCATGGAACTTTGGTTCGCTGCTGCTCGCCTTCATCCTCACCGGTATCGCGGTCGGAGCCGGCGTCCCGGCATCCTGGACCTACATCGCCGAAGAAGCGCCGAAGAACGCTCGTGCCAAGCACGTCGGAACCGCCCAGCTGGCATGGTCGGTCGGCCCCATGATCGGCTTCCTGCTCGCCGTTCTTCTCTCGCCGCTCGGACTCATGGGCAGCCGCATTATCTTCCTCCACCTCTTCGTGGTCGCGTTCGTCACCTGGTGGATACGGCAGGGCCTCAGTGAGTCGGCGATCTGGACCGACACGAAGTCGCTTCCCGTCGTTCGGGGCAGGGCCGGCGGCATCCGTGGTCTCTTCTCGAAGAAGAAGAACCTCATCGCCATCCTCTTCCTGTTCGGCGTCTACGGACTGTGGAACACGGTCGCAGGGCAAATGGGAATCTTCATGCCCCGCGTCTATGCGACGGCGGGCGTTGAAGACCCCATCAACCAGAACCTGCTTCAGGTGTTGCTCTGGGGCTGCACCGTTCTGTCGACCTACTTCGGCTTCATGAAGTTCGGCGACAGGATGAGCCTGAAGAAGCTGTACATCATTGGCGGGCTGCTCGGAATCTTCGCCTGGGTGCTGCTCATCTTCGTCGAAGCGACGACGCCCATTCTGATCCTCTTCGCGGTGAGCTGGGGTGTTGCCGCTGGCATCGGCGCGCAGGCGTTCTACAGCCTGTGGACGAGTGAGCTCTTCGCCACCCGTTACCGGGCGAGCGCCCAGGGTGTGCTGTTCTTCCTCGCACGCATGGCAGTTGGAATCCTCAGCTACTGGTTCCCGACCCTGCTCGTCGAGCACGGCGTTCCGTTTGTCGGCTGGATCATGCTCGGACTGCTTGCAGCTTCCCTGCTCGTCGGAGCAATCTGGGCGCCGAAGACGCAGGGCCGAAGCCTCCAGGAGATCGAGGACGAGCGCGAGGGTCTCGCTCCCGGGGCGCCTCTCGCTGCCGCCGGGACGGACGCGAACGAACTCGAGGGAACGACCTCCCGCTAGGTCGCATCCGCACACAGAAAGAGGGGCGCGCCGCTATGCGGGGTGCCCCTCTTTCTGCTAACTTGGAGTATTCCCTTGAAACGATTCAGTCATCCGCATCAGCGAATGAACTTCAGTAAGGACGAAGAACAATGACGATCGACTCCGCGGCGCTGGCCACGCTCGAGAAACAGGCCATCGAACTCCCCTCGTGGGCATTCGGAAATTCAGGCACACGCTTCAAGGTGTTCGGCACCCCCGGCACGCCCCGCACCATTCAGGAGAAGCTCTCCGACGCCGCGAAGGTGAACGAGCTCACCGGCCTCGCACCCAAGGTCGCGCTGCACATCCCATGGGACAAGGTTGACGACTACGCCGCCCTCCGGGACTTCGCCGCGAACCTCAATGTGAGCCTCGGCACCGTCAACTCCAACACCTTCCAGGACGACGCCTACAAGTTCGGGTCGCTCACGCACTCCGACGCCGCCGTGCGTCAGAAGGCCATCGACCACCACTTCGAGTGCATCGACATCATGGGCGAGACCGGGTCGCAGGACCTCAAGATCTGGCTCGCCGACGGCACGAACTACCCAGGCCAGGGCGACATCCGCGGGCGTCAGGGCCGCCTCGCCGAGTCACTCGAGAAGATCTACGCTCGGCTCGGTGCCGACCAGCGCCTCGTGCTCGAGTACAAGTTCTTCGAGCCGGCGTTCTATCACACCGATGTTCCCGACTGGGGAACCAGCTACGCCCAGGTCAGCGCACTCGGTGACAAGGCACTTGTCTGCCTCGACACCGGCCACCACGCCCCCGGCACCAACATCGAGTTCATCGTCGCCCAGCTGCTTCGCCTCGGCAAGCTCGGCTCGTTCGACTTCAACTCGCGCTTCTACGCCGACGACGACCTCATCGTCGGCGCGGCTGACCCGTTCCAGTTGTTCCGGATCCTCTACGAGGTCGTCCGTGGTGGCGGCCTCGACGACGACTCCCCCGTCGCCTTCATGCTCGACCAGTGCCACAACGTCGAGGACAAGATCCCCGGCCAGATCCGCAGCGTGCTCAACGTCCAGGAGATGACGGCGCGTGCGCTGCTCGTCGATCGCGACGCCCTTCGTGCCGCACAGGACGCGGGCGATGTGCTCGGTGCCAACGGCATCCTCATGGACGCGTTCTACACGGATGTTCGCGGCGACCTTGCGGCGTGGCGCGAGTCGCGCGGTCTTCCGGCCGATCCGATGGCCGCATACGCGGCATCCGGTTACCAGGAGCAGATCGCCGCTGAGCGCGTTGGCGGCCAGCAGGCCGGCTGGGGCGCGTAAGCGAGACCTCGACGGGGTGTCGGCGGCTCAGGCTGCCGGCACCCCGTTGTCGTTAACGACAGCCGCCGGCATGCGTCAATCGAGCCGGTCGAGAAACTGCAGGACCCGACCGGTCAGCACCGCAGCCGAGTCCGCCTCGTACGACGGAAGGCTCGCGTCGGCGAACAGGTGCCCGTCACCCGGATAGAGGAACAGGTCTGCGTCGCCGGCCTGCTCGATCAGCTCGCGGGCGGCGTCGATATCGCCGGTGTCGACGAACTCGGGGTCATCCTCGGTCGCGTGGATCTGCACGGGCACACTGACCGGCCATGCCTCGCCGAATTCCGTCACCGGCAGGCACGCTGAGACGAACACCGCCCCACGCGCACCCGGCCTGGTCTGCGCGAGCATTTGGGCGGGCATGACACCGAGCGAGAATCCGACGTACACGAGGTCGTGGGGGAGATCGGCTGCCGCGGCACGCCCCCGCTCGAGAATCGTGGCAAATCCGATTGATCTGGCGTGGTCAACGCCATCGTCGACGGTGTCGAACGTGCGCCCCGCGAACAGATCGGGCACGTGAACAACGTTGTGCGCGTCGCGAAGGATCTCGGCGAACTCATGGATGCCTGTCGTCAAGCCCTGGGCATGATGAAACAGCAGAACCTCGGCCATCGATAAACCCTTTCGTGCAGTGGACGCGTGCGCAATGAGGCTAGCGGCAGCACCAAGTCCGCCGCCAGAGTCAGATGCCGCCGTATTTACGCTTCGTCAGGCCGTTGAGCAGGGAGGCAAACACGAGCACGAGGCCGAGCGCGAGCAACTGCACCTGCACCCCGTCGTTGCCGGGGAACGCGAGCAGAATGCCGGCATTGAGCCACACGATGAGGACCGTTGCGAGGACAACCCCTGAAACCCTCCCGATGCCACCCGTGATTGCGACCCCGCCGAGTACGGCGATCGTAATGGCGGGCAGTGCCATCCCGTTGCCGCTCGTGCCGGCGTCAGGCCGTGCCGACGCGAACTGCGCCACCGTGACGATTCCGACCAGACCAGAGATCACCCCTGACAGCACATAGACGGCGAAGCGATTGGGCCGAACGTTGATTCCTGCCCAGACCGCCGCCGTGTTGTTGGTGCCGAGCGCGTACACGCGTCGCCCGAACGTCGTCTTGTTGAGCAGTACCCAGACCACGACAACCACCGGAATAAGGAAGGTGAAGATGCCGAGGGGAATCAGCGGCAGGTACGACCCGATGAGCGGCAGCTCGATGGCCTTCGCCGCTGAATAGAAGGTCTGGATCTCGGTGGAGTTCACCGGCTTCTGACCACTCCAGACGAGCGCGATCGAGCGATAGGCGTAGAACGTCGCGAGGGTCGCGATGAGCGGGGGAAACCCGATGAATGACACCAGCGCACCATTGATCCCGCCAAGGATGCCGCCAAGCACGACAGCGAAGATCATCGCGATCACGACATTCCAGCCCCACAACCCGTATGACATCCCAAACGCGATGCCGGTGACCGAGACCATGGACCCAACCGACAGGTCGATGCCCCCGCGGCCGGAAAGAATGACGCCGAGCTGCGCGAGACCGAGCATCGCAAGCGGGACGGCGTTGATGAGCGAGGCGGCGAGATAGTCGGAGTTGTATGAGCCGCTGAGGATGCCAGCGCCGTCGAGCACGGTCATGACGAGAAGCACCACGACGATAAGGACGGCAAGCAGGACGATGCGCTGGGTGAGCAGCGCCTCGAGAGCCCGAGAGGCGATGCCACGCTTCGGCTCCTGTGGCTTCTCAAGTGGCGCCTGGGGAGCTGTTGTCACACTCATGCTTTCCTCCTTCGTGCCCGCTCACGCAACAGGTCGGTGCCGACGGCGATGATGATGAAAACGCCGACGAACAGGTTCGCCAGCTGGGATGGCCAACCGAGCTGAGTGACTCCCGAGTTGACCGTCTGCACGAGGATGGCCCCGAGCAGCGTCCCGATGACCGAACCACGGCCGCCGAGAATCGACGTACCTCCGATCACGACGGCCGCGATGACCGCAAGCTCCCTGCCCGTTCCGACGCCCTGGTCGAGGGTCGATGTTCCGGCGGCAATGAAGAAGCAGGCACCGAGGCCGACGAGTGCACCGGTGATCGCATAGGCGAGCACCGTGCGCGGTTGCACTTTCACCCCGGCAAGGCGGGCGGCATTCTGGTTGCCTCCGATGGCGAACAGGTGCCGACCGCCAGCGGTATTGCGCAGGTACCACCACGCGGCGATAACAACGAGGACCGTGATGGCGAAACTGTGCGGCACCCCGAGAGTTCGGCCGGACTCTCCGCGCCCGAAGACGTCCAGGGTGGACGGAATGTTGTTCACGGTCGACGAGCCGAAGATCCGCAGGGCGAAGAACTGAAAGATGTTCGCCGTTCCGAAGGTGATGATGATGGCGTGTACACGGCCGTACGCGATGAGAACACCGTTGACCAGACCGAGAACCGTTCCGAGAACCATGCTCACGAGCACGGCAACGATCAGAGGGACATCGAAGTTGACCAGCAGTTTCGCTGTCACCACCGCACAGAGGGCGATCGCACCACCAACCGAAACGTCGATACCGGCGGTGATGATGATGAAGGTCATCCCCACGCCGATGAGCGCAATCGGGGCAACGGAAACGAACAGGGGCTGGATGGACGATGGACACAGGAAAGAGGGGGTGAAGATCCCAAGCAGCACCCAGAGCACGGCGATGACGCCGACGAGGACGAACTCCTGCCCGGTCACCGGTGGCGGCAGGATCCGCCTCACGATCGGCTTCGCGGTCGGCTCTTTCACCGGCGCGGTCATGGCTTCTCCTCACTTCGCTGGGTTTCGCCAGCCGCGGCCGCCAGGATTTCGACCTGGGTGGCATCCGGAGTGAATTCACGGGCGATCTCGCCGCTTCGAATCACGATGATTCGGTCGGAGATTCGCAAGACCTCACCGAGATCACTCGTCACGACCAGAACCGCCGCGCCACCGGCGGCGAGGTCATCGATGATGCGGTGAATCTCCTCCTTGGCCCCGACGTCAACACCCTGGGTGGGTTCGACGAGCACGAGGAGTTCCGGTTGGCTGACCAGCTGACGGGCAAGAACGACCTTTTGGGCATTGCCGCCCGACATGGCGCTGATCGGTTGTTTCTCACTCGGCGTCTTGACCGCGAGCCGTGAGATGAAATCGCGCGCAATCTCGCGCTCCACCCTGCGCTCAACCCAGCCCCGCACCCTCGACAACAGCTGAAGCTCACCGATGGTGATGTTGAATGCGATGCTCTGGAACGAGAACGCGCCCTGGGCGGAGCGGTCGGCGGGGAGAAGATGGGGGCCACGCTTCCTTGCCGAGGACGGACGACGGATCACGACGGGCTGGTTTTTCAACAGCATCCGGCCGCCGGTCGGTTTTTGCATGCCGTAGATGGTGCTGGCGATTTCTCCGGCACCAGAGCCGATCAGGCCGTAAAGACCCACGATCTCGCCCGAGTGGACGGTCAGGCTGATTGCATCAAAGACGTTCGCGAGGCTCAGGGCATCGAGTTCGAGCACGACGTCGCCGCGGGTCGCAGCGTCATCCCCTCGTGGCTCAGCGAGCATTCCACCCACCATGAGTTCGGCGATCTCGCGCACGGTGAGCTCGTCAATGGGGCGCGTCGTGATGGTTTCGCCGTCGCGCATGATCGTCACGACATCGGCGATGCGGAACA
>JAZQRG010000372.1:0-1880 GCA_045629445.1 Mycetocola sp.
CTCGCCGGTGCCATTCTCGGCTGGTGGCGTGGTGCCGCATCCGTGCTCGCGCTCCTTGCGCTGGTTGCTGCAGGGCTGCCCCTGCTCTCCGGCGGACGCGGCGGCATCGGCGTCTTCTTTGGTCCGTCGGTCGGCTACCTCATCGGCTTCGTGTTCGGCGCGGCGGTGACGGGATTGATCGTCCACGCTGGCGCGTCCAAACCGACCTGGCTTCGGGTGATCGTCGGGTCGTTCGTCGGGGGAGTCCTCACCGTCTACCTCTTCGGCATTCCGCTGCAGTCTCTCGTCACCGGCATCCCGCTGCTCGGGACGGCATACGCGAGCCTCATCTTCCTCCCCGGGGACCTGGTCAAGGTCGCCCTGTCCGCGATCCTCGTGATGGCCGTGTGGCGGGCATACCCTCGGGCGTTCAGCTTCTCCACCCAGCCTCGAGTACCCGCCGTCGCCTTGGCACCGTGAACACCGCGGCGGTCATCGTCGGCGCGACGCGGCTGAGCTACGGAGAACTCGACCAGCGCATCGCGGCGTTCAGGGGCAACGTGCGGCACGGGCAGGTCGTCCCGCTCCGGTCGGCCGACGCTGCGGAACTTGTCGTCGCCGCACTGGCCGTGCGCGAGCGTGGCGGAGTGCCCGCGATCGGTGACGTGCGCTGGAGCGAGCGCCACTGGGGAGAGCTCATGCGATCCCTGTCGAACCTCGAAGTACCCGCCGGGGCGGCGTGGGCAACGTTCAGTTCGGGCAGTACCGGGTCGCCTCGGGTCATCCTGCGCGATGAGTCGTCGTGGGCGCTGTCGTTTCCAGCCGTCACGCGGCTGATGAACCTGAATTCCCGTGACGTTGTGCTGTTGCCGTCGCCGCTGGTCTCCTCGCTGTCGATGTTCTCGATCGTGCACACCCTCGATACTGGCGCGACAGTGCTGCTCCCAGAGACGGCGGCGGTGTCCTCAGCCGAGGTGAGTCAGGCGACGATCCTCCACGGCACTCCCGGCGCGCTCGAGAGCGTGCTCGACCTCCTCGCTGCCGGTACCCCGACACGACTCCGGCTGGCGCTCATCGGCGGCGCGCACCTCGACGCCGGACTTCGAACGCGTGCCCTGGCCGCTGGCATCCGGGTGGTCAGTTACTACGGAGCTGCCGAGCTGTCGTTCGTCGCGGTCGACGAGGACGGCACCGGCCTCCGAGCGTTCGAGGGGGTCGAGCTGCGCACCGTCGACGGTGAGCTGGAGAGTCGGTCGCCGTATGGCGCCATCGGTTACCTTCCCGGGCAGACCGGATCGTTTCGAACGGATGCCGCTGGCTGGTCGTCGGTCGGCGACCTCGCGAGAATCAGCACTGCCGGCATCCTCACCCTCTCGGGCAGGCGCGACGGCGCCATCCTCACCGCCGCGGCCACCGTCGTGCCGGAAGACGTCGAAAAAGTGTTGCGTACACTCGATGGAGTGAAAAACTCCGTCGTCTTCGGCGCACCCCACCCCCGGCTCGGTTCGCTCGTGTGCGCCGTTATTGAGGCGGAGGATCCGGGCAACCCGCCGACGTCGACGGCCTTGCGTGCCGCCTGCCGTGACCGCCTCAGCGTCGCGCAGGTGCCTAGACGCTGGTATCTCGCGACCGAACTTCTGAGGACGGCGACGGGAAAACCCGCGCGCGCACGAATCATTGAGGACGCGATCACAGAACGGATGCCCCGACTTGCCTGACAGCGTCGCGACAGTCATCGCCGCGCGGCGCACACCGATCGCGACTCTCGGCCAGCGGCTCGCTGGCTCGACCGTCGACGGGCTCGCCGCGGCGAGCCTCGGAGCAACCGTGGCCGATGCTCGGCGCTCACTCGGGCGTGACGTCCCCATCGGCGACGTCATCCTCGGCAATTGCATGGGACC
>JAZQRG010000373.1:0-9666 GCA_045629445.1 Mycetocola sp.
CCCGAGCAGCGGATGGCCGTGTCGACGACCGAGCGAGACACATCGACCGAGCGGGTCTTCGTGCCGACCAGGAGCCGGAACCACGCACTGCCGTGATCGAGAAGGCCATCGACGTCTGCGGCGAGGGATTCGATCTGCGGAGCGAGTGAATCGAGCGCGATCGCGGCATCCGCGAGCTGCCAGCGGATGTCGGGGTCGTCGGCGTAGCTGCGTCCTCCCGCCTTCATCGAGGTCCTCTTGTGAGCTGCCTCGACGCCGAGTTCGAGCGCCCTGTCGGCAATCCCCGCGTAGACGGCGCTGATGAGCAGCAGGAAGTTGCTGAAGATCCCGAAGATGTACGGGTCAGCGCTCGGGCCGACGGGCAGCGTCCGAGCGATGCGCTCCTGTGCAACCGGAGCGTTCTCGAGGAGCGTCGTAAAGCTCTGTGTCGCCCGCATTCCGAGCGGATTCCACTCGCCGACCTGGCGGTGGCCGCCGCTGTCGCGTTCCAGGTAGCCGTGGACGAGTTTTGGCGCCTCCGGGTCCGAATCGTCCCGCCCAAAGATCCCCAACCGTGTCCACGCCGGTGAGAGCGAGGTGAAGATCTTGGTGCCGGAGAAAAGGTACGAGCCGTCGGCCTGCGGTTCGGCGCGGGTGCGCGAGTTGAACATCACCTCGTCGTTGCCTGCCTCACTGTTGCCGAACGCAAACAGTTCGCCTGCTGCCGCGTCGTCGAGGATCCAGTCGAGGCTGGAGTCGCCGCGCTCCGACAAGACCCGGGCAACCCCGACGACCACGTGGTGCATGTTGATGCCGAGGGCCGTCGCTGGCGCGAATCTGGCAAGCAGGCGCTGGTTGCGCACCGCGTCGAGCAGCGGCTGCGGGGCGAGGTACCCGGCCGCGCGCAACTCGTCGAGGTCTTCGGTAAAGAAGGTATTCTCCCGGTCGAATCCGGGGGCACGGGAACGGAAACGGTTCAGCAGGTCGTTCGTCAGCACGGTCACCCGCCCAGCCTAAGGGCCAGTGTCTCGCCTGTCAGCGTGCGGGACGTCAGTCCTGGCCGTCGAGCGGTTCGCGGCCCCTCAGCTTTTCCAGGTCGCGTCGCTCCCGTTTGGTCGGACGGCCCGCTCCGCGGTCGCGCGTCGGCTGCAGAGCAACCTCCTCGCGTGGCGGGGGAGGCGGTGTCTTATCGATCAGGCACTCTGCGGCGACCGGTGCCCCGACACGCTTGGTGACGAGGCGCGTCACGACGACGATCCGATCGAAGCCGTGCTCCCGCACCCGAATCTCGTCTCCGATCTTCACCGGGTGGGACGCCTTCACGCGGTCTCCGCCGACCCGGACATGTCCGGCCCGCGCTGCCGTCGTCGCCTGGGACCGGGTCTTATAGACGCGCACCGCCCAAAGCCAGCTGTCGACTCGCACCGATGTCGTCATCGGGCATCGGTTTCGGCGAGGAGTGAATATCCCCGATGCACCGCCGCTTCGGCGAATTCCAGGGGCAGTCCCGTCGCATCGGCAATCCGGTCAGTGACACGTTCAAGGGGTTCTGACCGGGCGTGTGCCTCACGGATGCGATCGGCCACCGTGCGAAGCACGTCCGCCTGATCGCGCACAAATGCGCGGTCTACGGGGGCGCCGTGGCCGGGAATGACGGTGTCCCGATCGGTCATCAGTTCCGCAAGCGCGTTCACCTGATCTGGCCAGTCCAGCGGGAAGCTTCCCGAGCCAAACATCGGGGGACCGGACTGCTCGATCACGTCGCCGACGATCCAGACGCCAGCGTCAGGCACGTGCACAACTAAATCGGTGTCCGTGTGGCCGGGGCCAAGGGGGATCAACCGGACGATTCGGCTCCCGATGTCGAGTTCGGTGGGGGCTCGGAGCAGTTCCGTCGGCGGGGTGAGCGCAACGTCGGTCCAGTCGTATTGCGGTTGTGCCGCAGGGTCGGACTGCCATGCCTCGAGCCGCGGTCCCTCGAACTCAGCGAAGTGTTGTGGTACCAGGTGGTGTCCGTAGAGCACGGCCGTATCGGCGAAGCGTTGGTTCCCGAACGAGTGATCGTAGTGAGCGTGCGTGTTGACGACCCGCGTAATTCGTCCGGAAGCGAGCGTTGCAGCATCCGTTGCGATCTCATCGGCCTCGCGCGGATTGCAGCGCGTATCGACGAGCAGGAAGCCGTCATGGCCGCCGATTAGCGTCACCGAAATGTCGAGGGGATTGTAGCGCCGCACGTAGACACGGTCGGCGACTTCGGTCCAGAGCGGCATGGTGCCGATTCTACGTTGCGGACACCGCTGTGGCCTCCGCGCGAGTCGCACACAGCGAACGTCTCGGCAGAACGTGAGGCAGGCTCTTAACTCTGTCGCCGGGTCAGGATAGGGTTCATGTGAGCAGTGCTGTGCCGGCAGGCCACGTGCGGGGCACGCTGCGCGCACGTTCTGGCACGTCGAATCGCCAGGCTGATTTCGGAAGGATGTGGCATGGGAAAGCTCTTTTACGATTCGACGCTGACTGTCGACTTCGATGACCGGGTGCTCGCGCACCTGCAGATCGTGATCGGCGCGAAACTTCGCCGAGGGGAATCGTTCTACTTCAGCTGGAAGGACGACCCGGCGGTCGGCGACGGCAGGAGCACAATCTGGCTCGCGCCGAACATCCCGCTGCACTACAAGTATTTCGGCTCGCGGTTGCCCGCGCTCAACCGAGACTGGATTCTGGCGCTGAGCGCCTCGTCGAACTCCGCGAGTGGTCTCCAGATCGTTCCTGAACCGCAGTCGAGGCCGGCGAGCGCCAGCTCGGATGACGAAACGTGAAGCGCGTCGAACTGTCGTACGGCGGCGCCAAATACTCGGTGCCGAACCGCGACATCGCCGACCTCCAGGCGGAGATCGGCGATGCGCTCGATGCGGGTAAGACGCACTGGCTCCGGGTCAACAGCGGCGAGGGGATCCTCGAACCCGCTTACCTCCTGATTTCACCCGGCGTGCCTGTCGCGTTGCTCGACGTAATGCAGACGGTGTCATCGGAGTAGGCCCGTCACTGGCCAGGCGGATCAACCGCCTGGTCAGGTCTAGCTCTTCGAGGTTGTCCGGTTCTCAGCGCTGACCATCCACGCGAACTGTTCCAGTTTCGCGATGATGGCATGCAGGATGTCGGCCGTCGTCGGGTCTTCCTCGTCGACGGCGTCGTGAACGTCGCGCATGGTTCCAACTGTCGCTTCGAGGCGCACAGTGATGAGGTCGACGGTCTGGGACGTGTCGATCTCGCCGTTTGGGTACGCGGGCAGAGTGGTCGTCGAGGCGACGGTGTCACTCCGGCCGTCCGGCACCGCGTGGAGTGCCCGCATGCGCTCGGCGATCTCGTCGGAGAACTCCCGGGCGGCGTCGATGATCTCATCGAGCTGAAGGTGAAGATCCCTGAAGTTCTTTCCGACGACATTCCAGTGCGCCTGTTTGCCCTGGACGTGCAGTTCGACCAGGTCGACAAGAACCTTTTGCATGTTCTCGGCGAGAGTCGTCGATGCGATGAACCCTCTCTCCGGCTTCTGCCTGCGTGTGGTCTTTGCTCCGGAGCCGGTCGTGCTTCTCGTTCGTTCCTGCGTTGCCGTTGCCATAGTCCTGTTGTCCTTTCGACCGGGGTGGTCCACCGGTGTCGTTTCATCAGGCTAGGCCTCTGCGTCGTGGCGGCTCAAGGCCTTGCGCTTCTGGCGTAGATCGGTCACACGACCCCACGGGGAGGAGACGGTCGGCTGTGAACGGTGCATTGTCTGTGGTTTCGCCTGACGAATGCAAGCGGTCATTCAAACGGGACTCTGCGTGCTTAGAGTGTGATCATGCCGAGCCATGTGCGAACCATCCAAACCGCCGTTCCCCGAACACGTCTGGACCAGACGGTGGCTCGCGATATCTTCGCGGCGCAGGACGGACTGTCCCGGCTGGGCGAACGACTCGTCCGCACGTCATTCGATGGGTCGGGCATCTCGACCAGGCGAACCGTGGTCTCTGAGCTCGACGGGACAAAGCCGAGCGATGCGCCGGTCTTTTATGATGCAGACACCGGGACGCTGCTCGCGCCGTCGACCGGCACTCGGAACGAGGTTTACGTTCGGGATGCCGGTGCGCTCTTCATCGAAGCTGCCGGGCTCGCGCTCGACGCGTGCGATGAGATCGATCCGAGCGACGTCACCCACGTCGTCACTGTCTCCTGCACCGGCTTCTACGCGCCTGGCCCGGACTACCAGATCGTCCGTGCGCTCGGCATCGCGTCGACCGCGCAGCGTTTCCACATCGGCTTCATGGGCTGTTACGGCGCCTTTGTCGCCCTTCGTGCCGCCGCGGCATTCTGTGAGGCTGACCCGGGTGCCGTGGTCCTCATCGTGAGCTGCGAAGTGTGCACGATCCACGTGCGTTCATCGAACGACCCCGACCAGATTGTGGCATCGAGTGTCTTCGGCGACGGCGCGGCAGCGGCAATCGTCACTGCAGCCCCCGGGCCGGTTGGGACCACGACGCTGACGATCGACAGGCTCGGAACCGAGCTCACCCCGGTTGGCGAGTACGACATGGCATGGACAATTGGCGACACCGGGTTCGAGATGGTGCTGAGCACGGCCGTGCCCAAGATCATTGACGCGTACATCCAGCCGGCGCTCGAACCACTGTTCGCCGATGAGCCCGAACTCGCCGACGACCCTGCGCGCACGATCGCCCACTGGGCAATCCACCCTGGCGGGCGCAGCATCCTCGACAAGGTCGAGGTAACACTCGGACTCAGCACAAAACAGCTGGAGCCCTCTCGCCGGATCCTCCGCGACTACGGAAACATGTCGAGCGCGACAGTGCTCTTCATTCTCAAAGACATTATGGAAAACGGCGACGCCGATGGCGAGCGTGTCTGCGCCATGGCATTCGGCCCGGGTCTCACCGTCGAGACCGGGCTGTTCACCCGGGTCGGGCGGTGATGAGTCTGGTGACTCGTTCCCGGGAGGAGAGCTGGCTTCAATACAGAGACGTGGACGCCAGAGAGCGGATGGACGATCCGGAGTGCGACCTTCCGACGCTGCTGCGCACCTACGGGCAGTTTCCGGTCGTCAACGCTGTCGTCGCGGGCTGGCGGCTCACCTACCTCACCGAACTTCGGCCCCGGTTCACAGCGACCAGCCACACCGTTCTCGATATCGGCACCGGGGGAGGGGATGTGGCCCGTTCGCTCGTCCGGATGGCACGTCGTGACGGGGTGACGCTCACGGTGACAGCGATCGACCCCGACCCGCGCGCAACGGCATACGTTCGAAGCCTGCCAGCGGTCGACGAGGTCACCTATCGCCAGGCAACGAGCTCGGCACTCGTCGAGGAAGGGGCGCGATTCGACTTCGTGATCTCGAACCACGTTCTTCATCATCTCTCCGCGGCTGAACTCGGCACTGTGCTTGCTGATTCCGAACGCCTCGCGTCCGTTGCCGTCGTGCACAGTGACATCCGTAGAACACGACTCGGGTACGTGCTCTTCTCTCTCATCACCGGCATCTTTTTCCACCGGTCGTTCGTGCGGGAGGACGGCCTCATTTCGATTCGCCGCAGTTATCTGCCTGGCGAGCTCAGGGAGATCCTTCCGAAACGATGGCGTGTGCTGTCGCAGCCGTTCTGGCGAACCCTCGCGGTCTTCGAACCGGACGGGTTCGCTCGAGGCAGTCGGGCGGAGGCGTCCGACCTCAGCGATTGAGTGCGGCGAGCACCGTGGCCGCGGTGAGTGCAGACCCGGCGGGAGCCGGGTGCAGAAGATCAGGTTGAAGAAGAGCAGCGGCGTTGCCGGATTCGAGGTATGCCGAGTGGACGTCGATGCGGCGCACCTCCTGGTGCTCGACCAGCCAGGTGTTGACGTAGCCGATGACCGCGTCATGAGCGGCGGCATGCTGGTCAAGCCGAGGATTCTCGAGTAGCGCCGCGTAACCGATCGTCGCTGGCCAGGTGCGTTCGACCTCGGCGACAAGTGCGGTGAATTGCTCGCCGACCTGAGCCGGCTCGAGTACGTTGTTGAGGCCGTGGTTGAGGAGAATGAGGTCGGGCTGCTCTGGTACGAGCTCGCTGACGTTGAGAAGAGAGTATTCGGCGGTCTTGCCGCTTGCTGACCCGTTCCAGACGACCAGTGCCGCGTTCGACCCGGTCGGGTTCGCGGTGATCGGTTCGAGGTACGAGTTGCTGAAGACGTCCCACGGATGCTGGACGAGCGGTCGATCGAGTTGAACGGCGAGAGCGCGGAATGCGATGTCGACCCATTCGCCCTGTTCGTTGCCGGTCGAATCACCGATGACCTGGACGGTGAAGGTTCGGTCGAGCTGGTTCATCCTGTCGCGGGCATCGGCGAAGGATGCGAGCGAGAGACTGGCCGCCCCGGCGATGTTTCCGCCCCCGCTTTCGCCGCCAGCGCTTGAGCCGGTGTTTGGGCGAGGAGTGAGAGCGAAGAACGTCGTTGCCAGAACCGCGGCGAGGACGACAGGGATGCCGACCCTCAGCAGGATGCGACGGCCGAATGCCCGGGTCACGCGGTACTTCTCGGAATCACCCGCTGCCGCAGCTCGCCTCATGTGTACACACTACGTCAGTCAGAGCCGCGACAAGTGCCCCCCACATCGGGGTGAGGTCGCCGGAGGAGTGCCCCGAAGAGGGGTCGGTGTCCTCTAGGCTTGCGGGGTGAGCACAGAGGGAAACTTTGGCGTGAGCGATCGGATTCTGACGCTCCCGAACCTGTTGAGCTTTCTTCGGCTCGCGCTCGTGCCCGTCTTCCTGGTGCTCCTCGTCGAGGGTCAGGATATCTGGGCGCTCGTCGTCCTCGCGATTTCCGGCTTTACGGACTTCCTCGACGGCTTCCTCGCCCGTCGCCTCAATCAGGTCACCCGCCTCGGTCAGCTGCTCGATCCGGCAGCCGATCGGCTGTACATCCTCGCCGCTCTCCTCGGTCTGGCCTGGCGCGACCTGATCCCGTGGTGGCTCGTCGCAGTCATCCTCGCCCGCGACGTGATGCTGCTTCTCATCGGCATCGTCCTCGCGCGCATCGGTCACGGTGCCTTCCCGGTCAACTGGGTCGGAAAGTGCGCGACCGCGTGCCTCTTCCTTGGCCTCCCGCTGCTCATGCTTGCCGCGGCAATCCCCGACCTGCAGGGCTACGTCCAGCCATTCGGCATGATTTTTGCCGTCGTCGGTGCCGTGCTCTACTGGTGGGCAGGCATCCTCTATCTCGTTGATACCGTCCGCGTGAAACACCCAAAGCCTTCGGGTTCGGCACAGACCGACCCCGGATCCGATACGCTGGAAACCTAGGAGGTTCACGGTGCCACACCCCGATGAGCAGAACCCCGCAACCGGGGCATTTCTGCGCCAGCCGGCAGCGCAAGACAGTGCTGCTGGCGGCGATGCAAACGATTCGACCATGAGCTTCAGCCGAGACCTGGGCGCTGCGCTCCAGGCGGTTGAAGCCGATGTCAGCGCCGATGAACGGGAAGCCATTGCGGCGCTTCCGTCCGGTTCCGCGCTGCTGATCGCCCGGCGCGGTCCGAACACCGGTGCTCGTTTCCTCCTCGATGCTGACGTCACAACCGTTGGCAGGCACCCTGATGCCGACATCTTCCTCGATGACGTCACCGTGTCGCGTCGGCACGCTGAGTTCCTCCGCCACGGTGTTGCTTTCGAGGTCCGTGACCTCAACTCGCTGAACGGCACCTACTTCGACGGGGTGCGCATCGACAGCGCGCTGTTGAGCGACGGCGCAGAGGTGCAGATCGGCAAGTTCCGGCTCACGTTCTACCCCTCCCGCTCCGACCTGAACCCTCCCGCGGGCGCCTAGCCCATGTCGGCTCAGGCAGCCAGGCGGCAGCCGGCTGAGCGGGGGCAGGAGCAGGGCGACCGGGGGAGGAAGAGCCAGTCATCCACTGCGCTCCTCAGCATCGGCCAGGTGCTCGCGCGCCTGGCTTCGGATTTCCCTGACCTCAGCAACTCAAAGCTGCGCTTCCTCGAGGAGCAGGGACTCGTCTCGCCGAGCCGTACCCAGTCCGGCTATCGCAAGTTCTCACCGGCTGATGTGGAGCGACTCCGCATCATCCTGTCGATGCAGCGTGATCACTACCTGCCGCTCAAAGTCATCCGCGGGTATCTCGCCGACCTCGACGCCGGGCGTTCGCCAGCCATCCCCGGCGCGTCGGGCACGGTCTCGACGATCATCCCGGCCGGAAGACGGTACCGACGCGAGGAGATCGTGAAGGAGGCCGGGGCATCCGCTTCGCTCTTCAACGACGCGATCAGCGCGTCACTCATCACGCCGGCAGAGAGCTACACCGACGACACGCTCGACGTGCTTCGATCGCTTGTCGCGCTCAAGCGGTGCGGCATCGAACCGAGGCACCTGCGGGGGTACCGGTCGACCGCCGAGCGGGAGGTCAGCCTCATCGAGAGTGCGCTGCTTCCGATGTCACGGCGCGATGATGCTGCGAGCAGGGCCCGAGCTGCTGAGCTGTCTGGAGAGATCGCCGGCCAGCTCGACGTCATCCGCGCGAGCCTCGTTCGGTCGGCGCTCGGCAGGCTCACCTCATGACTCCCGGTCGTGTCCATGGTCACAGAATGGTCACGGCGACTCGACACGCCGGGTTCGGAGAGCGGATGTCGTTGATCCGAACGGCCCGGCTCGGTAGCGTGGACAACGCGGTACACGCCGCAGCCTTTTTTGACAGGAGCACACACGGATGAGCGAGAATACCGCCAACGAGAATGCTCGGTACGACATGGGGCTTCTCTTCACGGACGGCATGCCGGACCTCGATGACCAGTCCGGCTACCGTGGCGCTGTTGCCGCGCGTGCCGCCGGCATCAGCTACCGTCAGCTCGACTACTGGGCACGCACCGGCCTCGTTGAGCCGACCGTGCGTGGAGCGGCGGGTTCGGGGTCACAGCGTCTCTACGGCTTCCGCGACATTCTCGTGCTCAAGCTCGTCAAGCGACTTCTCGACACCGGTATCTCACTTCAGCAGATTCGCACAGCGGTGAACCAGCTTCGTGAGTCAGGAATCAACGACCTCGCACAGACCACGCTCATGAGCGATGGCGCGAGTGTCTACCTCTGCACGTCCAACGATGAGGTCATCGACCTCGTCAGCCGCGGCCAGGGTGTCTTCGGCATCGCGGTCGGCAAGGTTCTCCGTGAGGTGGAAAGCACGCTCATCGAGTTCGACAGCCAGGCTGCCGACCCGATGGACGAGCTCGCCCTGCGGCGCGCCGCCCGCACCGCCTGACCCGCGGCGCCGCCCGCACTTCCGGCTCCTCTGGCGCGCACTCCGTCGGCGCGACCGGCGTCGACCACGCTCGAGAGCACCACTTCAGGACGAGAGCACCAGTTCCGCGGGGTGTTTTCGACCGCAACTGATGCTTTCGAGACGCCGGGGGTACGAACGCGCTGCCGATGGATCGCGGCCGAGAACACTCGCTGCGGTCGAGATCACCCGGTGTAACGAGTGATCTCGTCCGGAATGGGTGAACTCGGCGGAATGCTGGTGAGGCGGCTGCCTTCGGCGGATCAACGGGCCCGGGGGAGCAGTGGCTAGCGCGCAGCCTTTGCCGGGGCGGCGTACTCGCCGACACGTCCGGTGCGAAGCACGCGGTCGAGCAACTGGTCGAAGTTGTTCGCCATCTCCTGCGCGCT
>JAZQRG010000374.1:0-14411 GCA_045629445.1 Mycetocola sp.
GTACGAAGCAGCCTGGGACGAGGTCTTCAGCGCTGTCAAGGCGAAGGTTCAGGAAGAGGCGGACAAGGTCATCGAGGCCGGTGGCCTCTACGTTCTCGGTACCGAGCGCCACGAATCCCGACGCATCGACAACCAGCTTCGCGGCCGGTCAGGTCGACAGGGTGACCCCGGTGAGAGCCGGTTCTACCTGTCACTCACCGACGACCTGATGCGCCTGTTCAACTCGGGAGCTGCCGAAGCCCTCATGGGTCGCGGCGGAGTCCCCGACGACATGGCTATTGAGTCGAAGGTCGTCAGCCGTGCGATTCGCAGCGCGCAGTCGCAGGTCGAGTCGCGCAACGCCGAGATCCGCAAGAACGTGCTCAAGTACGACGACGTCCTCAACCGCCAGCGCGAGGCCATCTACGCCGACCGCCGTCACATCCTCGAGGGCGACGACCTGCACGAGCGCACGCAGAAGTTCCTCGAAGACGTCATCGACGAGGTGCTCGACGTTCACGTCGGCGAGGGCAACGGCGATGACTGGGACTTCGACGCACTCTGGGTCGACCTCAAGACGCTCTACCCGATCAGCCTGACGATCGATGAGGTTGTCGCCGAGGCCGGCCAGAAGGGCAAGATCAACCGCGACTTCATGCGCCGCGAGATCCTCTCAGACGCAAAGCTCGCCTATGCCCGCCGCGAAGAGCAGTTGGGCTCACCCGCCATGCGTGAGCTTGAGCGCCGGGTCGTTCTGCAGGTCATCGACCGCCGCTGGCGCGACCACCTGTATGAGATGGACTACCTCAAGGACGGCATCGGGCTGCGGGCCATGGCACAGCGCGACCCACTGGTCGAGTACCAGCGCGAGGGCTTCAGCATGTTCCAGCAGATGATGGGCCAGATCCGCGAGGAGAGCGTCGGCTACCTGTTCAACCTTGAGGTCGAGGTGAAGAAGGGTGCGAGCGAGGAAGTCACCTCAGTGGAGGCGAAGGGCCTCACTCGTCCCGAGGACGAAGACGAGAAGCTCAGCTACTCGGCGGCGACCGAATCGGGCGATGTCGAGGTGCGCAACCAGAAGGGCCAGGTCGAGAAGGTCGCGACCGCGCGCGCCAGGCAGGCAGCGGCCGCACAGGCTGTCGCCGTCGACCCCGACGCTGCCGTCGCACCAGCCGCCGAACGGGGTGCTTTCGGCCAGAAGACCGCCGTTGCTCCTCCCGTCGCTGGTAACCGTGCTGACCGCAGGGCCCAGGGCAAGAAGAAGTAATCACACCGAAAACAGCCCCGGCACTCGTTGAGTGTCGGGGCTGTTTCCGTTTGTCGCTGATCAGGTAGCGGCCACTGGGCACCGGGGAGAGTTAAAGCACGCCGATCGCCGTCGCCCGCCAGCGTCGGTCGACGCCTTCGAGCCGGATGGCGACAGCGCGGGCCCGTGGCTTTTCGTAGACCATCACAACGGCTTCGATGACACCGTCTGCGGGCGAGCTCGTTGTAATCCGGCCGATGACGAGGATCGGCCGCGTCGCAGGCGTTCCCTTGATCTGCCTGGCCCGTGCCGAGATCAGCTGTCGTGTAAGCAGGTGTTTGTAGACATCCTCGCTGATCCACCGGCCTAACTGGTCGATGTCGCGAGCCCCGCGAAGCACTTCCATGACGCACCGGGTGAGGTTTTCCAGCAGTGGCTCCGGCGGCGGCAACAGCTCCGTCGGCGTCGGCTGTCTGCCGAAGAAGCGGTCGACGTCGAACCGGCCGTCTGCGCCGGTGTTGTGCGACCCGTGCGGGCGGGCATCCCTCTTCGGATGAGCGGAGGGGGACTCCTCCTGCCGGGGAGTGGCTTGCGGCTTCCGCGGCGACGCTGATGGCTCGCCTGAGAACGGAATACTCATGGTGGCTCCGTTGGGGTAACTCTCGGTGCTGAACTGATGAGACACGAAGACCGGCCGGGAAGCCGGCGCTGGAGCCAACGGGGCAAGGCGGCAGCGGTGACAGAACTGTGTTTCGGGTGCACAACCTGCGTCAGCGGTTGCCCGGAACATCCCTGGCAACGGATGAAGCTTTGACACCGTACTCTCGCAGCGCGTGAAGCCGGTGTAAACCCCGAGCGTGGAATCTGTGGATAACTCACGTTCGGTGCGTCTGAACTGTGTACCCTTCCAGAATGCGCTGGGACAGCCTTTTCGACGATCTCGAGAGCCAACTCGAGCAGGAGCTTTCCTCAGACGACAGCGACCTCCGCGCTGAAGAGTACCGGCACCGGCTCGGCAGGCTGACGCTCCGGGAACGGATTACCAGGTTCAGCGCCAGCACCGGGCAGGAACGAGAGCCGCTCGCCGTCGAACTGGGAACGGGGGAGGTGCTCGTCGTCCTCCCGCAGGCATTCGGCAGGGACTGGTTCTCGGCCGATCTCACCGCGCACGGCGTGGCATCCGGAACTGTTCTTGTTGCCATCGGCGCCGTCGCCGCCGTCCTTGTGCCGAAAACGTCGGTAACGCGGAGCCTCGACGTTCCTGAGCCGGCCGACAACGCGCCACGATTGACCGACCGGATTGGACTCGCATTCGCGCTGCGCGACCTGTGCCGTCGCCGGGCGTTCGTCGAAGTGCACGGTTCGACGGCGGTGGCCGCGGTCCACTCTGGAACGATCGACAGGGTCGGCAGAGACCACTTCGACCTGGCCGTGCATGAGCCCGGCACCCCTCGTCGTGAGAGAAATGTGGCGCACCAGCGCCTCATCCCGTTCGACAAAGTCGCCTATCTCCGGTTGTAACGGTCTCGTGGGCGGATCTATTCGTGCGGAGGCCGGATGATCGTGCCGCGCGCGATCTCGGGCAGGCTCGCAATGTCTGACTCCTGCCAGAGGCTCATCCGTCTGGCTTCCTCGTACTTTGCGGCGATGTATGCCTCGAGTACAACGCGTTCGATTCGCCACCGGCCGGGGGCGCCGACACTGATGGCGGGCAGCTCCGCCGTCCGGATCAGCTCGGTCACCTCGCTGGGAGAAATGTTCAGGATGTCTGCGGCATCGGCAACGGTGAGAAAGCGTCCTACGGAGTCTGAAGAGACCGTATCCATACGTCGATTATGAGGGGAAAGACCCGCACAGGACCCTGGCTGTGGATAACTTTCTCGCGGTTCGCCCAAAGTTGGCACGATGTGATCCACGTACCCGGGTCTCAGCAGCCCGCCCTCGCACAGGAGGATTCATGGAGTCGACGCCAGCGTCCCTTCCCCGCGGCACACGTGTGAGCGTCGACCCACGGTTCATCGTCGGCATCCTGCTGATCATCGCGTCGATCGTCGGAGTGTGGCTGGTCGTGTCGTCCGCGGACAGAACCACACCGGTCTACCTCGCCAGGTCGACGCTGAGCGTCGGCGACGTCGTCCGTGACGGTGATCTTCTCCTCACGAACGTGCGCCTGGGCGATGCCGACTCCCGGTACGTTGCCGACGGGAGCATCCCCGACGACGGACTCATCGTGCTGCGCACGGTCCTCAAGGGCGAGCTGCTTCCGCAGTCCGCTGTCGGGACGGAGAAGAGCGTCGCGGTCAGCGCTATCGTCGTGAGCTCGACCTCAGCGCTCGCCGAGTCGGTCGAAGCGGGGTCACTCATCGACGTGTGGTCAGCGAAGCTCCAGGACGACGGCGCCTTCGGGCCGCCCACCGTGATGGTTGCCGGAGCCGCTGTTGTGCGGGTGATCGAACAACAGGGACTTGTCGCGGGAGGAGGCGAGGATGTCGAGGTGCTCGTCCCAACGGGGAAGGTCGCGGCCGTCCTCGCCGCCATCGCCGGCGGTGACGCCATCGCTGTCGTCCCGGCGACGGGGAGGCGCGATGGTTGAAATCGCCGTCGCTCTCGACAGGGACGCGGAAGACCGGATCCTCCCGGCCCTGCTCGAACGTGGCCACACCGTCGCCGCTCGTGTCGGCGAGCACGCTGACCCGCTCGCCGTCCTGGTGGGATCTGCAGCCACGGTTCTCCTGCTCTCAGCAACGCCCGATCGCCTGACCCCGTCGCTGCTGTCCTGGTGCGATGCTCACGGGATTCGCCTCGTCGCTCTCGCGGCGTCTGAGTCTGCGCTTCAGAATGCGCGCGAGCTCGGGCTTCACGAGACGGTCGCGAGTGACGCGAGCGTCGATGAGATCGACGCAATGGTGCGTGGGGGAGTGATTCCCGATGCGGTGATCGCTGCAACCGGCGTCGGACGGATTCTTACCGTCTGGGGTCCCGCCGGAGCACCGGGTCGAACCACCGTCGCCATTGCGCTCGCCGCAGAGCTGGCGGCATCCGGTTATGTCGTCGCCCTTCTCGACGCAGATACGCATGCGGCTTCCATCGCTCCAGCGCTTGGCATGCTCGATGAGTCGCCCGGTTTCGCCGCTGCGTGTCGGCTCGCCGGTCGCGACGGGCTCAGCACGCCCGAACTCGAGCGGATCAGCCAGCCCTATCCGGTGGCGGGCGGCACCCTTCACGTTCTCACCGGCATCACCCGTGCGTACCGCTGGCCTGAACTCAGTGGTGACCGTGTGCGCAGAACCCTCGAGGCCTGTCGAGCCTGGGTCGACTACGTGGTTGTCGACACCGGGTTCAGCCTCGAGGATGACGAGGAAATCTCCAGCGACCTGTTTGCCCCTCGGCGCAATGCGGCGACGCTGGCCTGTATCGAGGCGGCCGACGAGATCCTCGCCGTTGGTGCTGCCGACCCGATCGGGCTTCAGCGATACCTCCGCGCGCACGCCGATCTGGTTGAGCGTGCTGCGGGCATCCCAGTGACGACCATCATCAACAAGGTGCGGAGCGGTTCAGTCGGGCTCAACCCGTCGGGGCAGGTGAAGGCGACGCTGCAGCGATTCGGCGGTATTGGTGACCCGGTTCTCCTCCCACACGACGAGAAGGGGACGGATGCCGCGCTGCTCGCTGGCAAGGCGCTGCGCGACGCCAGCCCGAAATCGGCTGTGCTTGGCGTGTTGCGTCGATTTGCCGCCGAACATCTTCTTCCGCAGCCCGAAGAGCCGGTCACCCGCAGGTCCCGCCGACGCGCTCACGCTCTTGCGAGAGCCTCAACCGTGTGACCCTCAACCGTGTGAGCGAAGCGAACGGTCATACGACCGCTGGCGCGCGGGAAGGCGCGGGGAGCCGACATAGACTGGACGAATGTCTACGCTCAGTGACCTTGTCCTCGCCCAGGGGCGTTCCACCGAAGAAGATGTCGACTGGCTGCACATGCTCGTCGGCGATGCCCAATTGCTCGCCGACCTCGCGTTCGCCGATATCGTCCTGTGGGTTCCCGCCCGTGACGGCGGCTTCATCTCGGTCTCGCACTACCGTCCGTCGAGCGCAGCGACCCTGTTCTACCGGGACTTCGTCGGCCAGCCGATCAAGGCTCAATGGCGCGCCCAGGTCAGCGACGCGTTCGAAAACGCACGGATCGCCGACTCGACCGCCCCTGACTGGTACGAGGAAACCCCGACTCGCGTGCGAGCCGTCCCGGTCATGCGCCGGCTCGGTTCGAGTTCGCCCGAGAACGCGCGGACCCCGATCGCCGTCCTTACCCGGCACACCAACCTCGGTGAGGCCCGTACTCCGAGCCGCCAGGAGCTGACCTTCAACGAGTGCGCAGACGACCTTTTCGAAATGGTCGCGACGGGGGACTTCCCTGACCTGTCTGCGCCGACCGGTCCGCGTCGCGGAGCACCGCGGGCGTCAGACGGGCTGATCCGTCTCGACGTCGACGGCATCACGACCTTCGCCAGCCCGAACGCACTCTCCGCGTTCAACCGGATGGGATTCGCCGATGAGCTCGAGGGCGAATCGCTCGCCGAGGTGACGACCCAGATCCTGCCGAGCAAACAGGTCATCGACGAGTCGCTCCCGCTCGTCGTCACAGGACGGGCCCCGTGGCGCACGGATATCGAGGCGCGTGGGGTCACCGTGTCGCTTCGCGCAATCCCCCTTCGGCATCGGGGTGAACGCGCCGGTGCCATCGTGCTCTGCCGCGATGTTTCGGAACTCCGTCACCAGGAACGTGAGCTCATCACGAAGGACGCGACGATTCGTGAAATCCACCACCGCGTCAAGAACAACCTGCAGACCGTCGCGTCACTGCTGCGGATCCAGGCTCGTCGTGCGCACAACGACGAGGCGCGTGAAGCGCTCGCCCAGGCGATGAGACGGGTTGCCGCCATTGCCGTTGTGCACGACACCCTGTCGGAGGGCCTGACCCAGGACGTCAACTTCGATGAGGTGTTCGAGCGTGTGCTCATGCTCATCGCCGAGGTGGCATCGAGCCACAACACGACAGTTCATCCGCACAAGACCGGAGAGTTCGGCGTTCTGCCGAGCGCTTACGCGACGCCGCTCGCCCTCGCACTCACCGAGCTCGTCACGAACGCCGTCGAGCACGGCCTCGCTGGCCGCGACGGTGAGGTCGAGATCGTTGCCAACCGCACCGGCGATGAACTCACGGTCCTCGTTCGTGACAACGGAGTCGGGCTGCAGGAGGGCAAGGTCGGCTCAGGACTGGGTACCCAGATCGTCCGCACCCTCATCCAGGGCGAACTGAGCGGAACCATCGACTGGCACACCGTCGTCGGCTCAGGCACGGAGGTCACCATCGAGGTTCCGCTCCGCTGGATCTCGCGCTCGTAGCATCCAATTTCGCGTCGAAAGACGCAGTTAACAAAAAAGATCGTTGCCTGCCCGTGAGGGGCGGGCAACGATCTTTTCGTTGTCAGTGGCAGACGCGTGCAGCGCCTGGTCGCGTCAGGACGCGCGACGGGCGCGGGCAGCGCGGCGCTTGAGCGCGCGACGCTCGTCTTCGGAGAGGCCACCCCAAACGCCGGAGTCCTGACCGGTCTCCAGTGCGTACTGGAGGCAGATCTCAGTTACAGTGCACCGACCGCACACGGCTTTCGCCTTGTCGATCTGGTCGACTGCCGGCCCCGTGTTTCCCACCGGGAAAAATAGTTCCGGGTCTGCGGTGAGGCAAGCGGCTTTGTCGCGCCAGTCCATGGGGATGCTCCTTAGAATTTCGGGTAAGTGACCACTGTGGTCGAAAATGGAAATAGGCCCAGATCTGAGAGGGCGATCTCACGATGGGATCCGCTCACCTCTTTGTGAACCGCAGATTGAGGCCTCAATTATGTTCCCATAACCGCTGGGCCAAATCAATAGATTTGAATGCGATATACCTGTGAATAACCTTCCCGACACAAACCCGACACACGAAAGGTCTACAATTTCCAGTTTTGCGCCCGATACGCGAGGATCTCTCGCGATTCGCCTGCTCACCGGCCTTTTATTTCTCGAGGCTCTTGCGGTCATCGTCGTCGTCGTCGTCCTCGTTTTTGACATCGTCACTCAACCGGCAGCATCCCTGTCGAGCGCGATCGCGCTCACCGTTCTCGTGGCCATCGCGGCCGTCTTTGTGACCGCGGTCGCCGTCGCCATGGCGAAGCGGGCGCCGTGGAGCCGCGGTGCAGCGCTCGTCTGGCAGCTCGTGCAGCTCGCCATTGCGGTCGGTGCGTTCCAGGGCGCGACAGCTCAGCCCGCGTGGGGCTGGGTCATCCTTGCGCCGACCCTCGTCGCGCTCATCCTGCTCTTCACGAAGAGCGTGATGGAGGAGCTACGCCGACCCGAGGTCGAGTAGCCACTCGCTCGGTGCCTGGCAGGCGGCAAGCCCGGTGAAGCGAGGGGCCTAGGCGATGCCGAGTTTCTTCCGGAGCGAAGCGACGTGGCCGGTGGCCTTCACGTTGTAGAGGGCCAGCTGGACCTTGCCGTCCTCGTCGATGACGAAGGTCGATCGCAGTACGCCGGTGACGATGCGACCGTACGAGTTCTTCTCACCGTATGCGCCGTATGCCTTGTGAACGGTGAGGTCTTCGTCGCTCAGAAGCGGGAAGGTCAGGGCGTCCCGCTCCGCGAAGGCAGCGAGCTTGTCGGGGCTGTCCTTCGAAATGCCGAGCACCGTGTAACCGGCGCCCTGGAGCGAGGCGAGGCTGTCGCGGAAGTCGCAAGCCTGTGTGGTGCAGCCGGGCGTCATGGCGGCAGGGTAGAAGTACAGGATGACCTTCGAGCCGGCATAGTCGGCGAGCGAGACCGGGGTGCCTGCGGCGCTGGTCAGGGTGAACTGTGGAGCGTCCTCGCCCGCCTGCAGTCGCAGCGGGGCGTCGGGAGCGGTGGTGGTCGATGAATCTGTCATGGTTCCAGCCTAGGCATCTCTTGTGGCCGCGCGGGTCGCGAATGTTGCGAGCAGCCGCTGCAGTGAGTCGAGTCGTGCGGCGCCCGTCTCGCCCAGTTCACCGGACTCGACCGCCTCGATGATGGCGCAGTCCGGTGCATCCGGTAGATGGGTGCAGCCGCGGGGGCACCGTTCGGCGGCCTCGGCGAGGTCGGTGAAAGCCTTGAGAATGTTTGCCGGGTCAATGTGGCCGAGGCCGAACGAGCGAACGCCGGGGGTGTCAATCACCCAGCCGGTTCCGTTCTCGTTCTCGATCCGGTACGACACCGTCGAGCTCGAGGTGTGCCTGCCGCGGCCGGTGACGACGTTGACGTGGCCGGTCGCTCGCTGTGCGCTCGGGACGAGCGCGTTCACCAGAGTGGACTTTCCGACACCGGAATGACCGACGAAGACCGTGTCGTGGCCGATGAGCGCGTCGGTGATCTCGGCGAGGGGGATGTGATCCGCCGAGCTGGTGAAGACCAGCAGGTCGAGGCCAGCAAAGTTCCGCAGGAAGTCGGTCGGGTCGGCGAGGTCAGTTTTGGTGATGCAGAGGATCGGGCGGATGCCGGCGTCGAGCGCGGCGATCAGGTAGCGGTCGACGAGCCGCTCGCGTGGTTCGGGATCAGCGGCGGCGACGACGACGAGCATCTGATCGGCGTTGGCGACGATGACGCGCTCGACCTCGTCGGAGTCATCGGCGCTGCGGCGAAGAAGCGTTGTCCGCGGAACGACCCGGACGATGCGAGCCAGGGTTCCCGGCTCGCCGGAGAGGTCGCCGACAACGTCGACGCGGTCGCCGTTGACGACCGCGTGCTTGCGAAGCTCGGACGCCCGCGACGCGGTGATCCGGCGTTCCTTTTTGGTGCCCTCGTCGAGTAGGACCGTGTAGCGGCCGCGGTCGACGGCGAGCACCCTGGCGGTCTGGGCGTCGTTGTGCTCCGGGCGTGTCTTCGTCCGGGGGCGGTTGCCCTTGCGGTTTGGCCGGACTCGGATCGACGACTCATCGAACTCGGGCTCGTCATCGTCGCCGGTGTCCCACCAGCTCATCCGCTGACCGCTCCCGTGATCATGTTCGTCCACAGTTCGGGGAACTGGGGGAGCGTCTTTGCCGTCGTCGCGATGTTCTCGATCGACACGCCATCGACGACGAGCCCGATTATGGCGCCTGCCGTTGCCATCCGATGGTCGTGGTAGCTCGACCAGACGCCGCCAGTGAGCGGCTGCGGCACGATACTGAGGCCGTCGTCGAGTTCGGTCACGTTGCCGCCAAGCTTGTTGATCTCGGTGGCGAGCGCGGCGAGCCGGTCGGTCTCGTGGTGACGGATGTGGCCGATCCCGGTGATCGTGGATGGGGATTCGGCGAGGGCTGCGAGAGCAACGAGCGGGGGCGCAAGCTCACCGGCGGTGGTGAGGTCGAGGTCGACGCCCAGGATGTGCCCCGTTCCCGACACCGTAACGCGGTCGCCGTCGATCGTCACCATCGCGCCAAAGCGCGGGAGGAGTTCGAGCAGTTCGGCGCCGACCTGGGTGGTTTCGACGGGCCAGCGGGGAATGGTCACGCGTCCGCCGGTGACGATCGCTGCGACCAGGAACGGTGCCGCATTCGACAGGTCAGGTTCGATGTCGATGTCGAGACCGGCGATCGGAGCCGGTTCGACACGCCAGGTGCCCGGGGCAGGGGAGGTGACGTGAACCCCGCGAGCGGCGAGGGCCGCGATCGTCATGTCGATGTGCGGCAGGCTCGGCAGCCGTTCTCCGGTGTGGGTCAGCGTGAGTCCGTCGTCGAACCTGGCGGCCGCGAGCAGGAGCGCAGAGACGAACTGGCTCGAGCTCGACGCATCGATGGTGAGTTCGCCTCCGCCGACCCGACCGGTGCCATGGACGGTGAACGGAAGCGAGCCGCGGCCGTCGTCGTTGATGTCGACGCCGAGGTCGCGAAGTGAGGAGATCAGGGTCTTCATCGGCCGGCCGCGCGCTGAGTCGTCCGCGTCAAACGTCGTTGGGCCGAGGGCGAGGGCTGCGACGGGAGGAACGAAGCGCATTACCGTTCCGGCGAGGCCGCAGTCAATGGTCGTCGATCCGGTCAGTTCGCCGGGGGTAACCAGGAGGTCCGCGCCGAATTCGCCCGTGGCATCCATCTCGGTGATTGTCGTACCGAGTGAACGCAACGCATCGACCATGTTCTGGCTGTCGCGGGAGTGCAACGGGGCGCGCAACAGTGACGGCGAGTCAGCCAGGGCGGCGAGAACGAGCTCACGGTTGGTGAGTGATTTCGAGCCGGGAAGCGAGACAACGGCCTCGATCGGACCCGGGGCAACGGGCGCTGGCCACGGTTTGTCCCCGGTCGGCTGCGAGCGGTCGCCGTAGATGTCGAACTCCGGTGCGGAATATTGAGACTCAAGCATTGTTTCTCTAATGTATCGGCCATTTGAGTTGGAGGCACTAATGACAGGAATCGTTCTTGAACGACGCGTGGATCTGCCGGTCGTCGGCGGAGTTCACCCTAACCTCGAGAGCCTTCTTGCCGGAGCGGTCGTAGACTTGCCTCTGATGACCACCGTGGACGATACCCCAACCCCTGAGCCGGTCGACGACCCGCGAGCCCTGTTCGAAGAGCAGGCCCTGCCATTCATCGACCAGCTGTACGGCGCGGCCATGCGCATGACGAAGAACCCGTCCGATGCGCAGGACCTCGTTCAGGAGACCTTCGTGAAGGCGTATGCCGCCTTCGGCCAGTTCACCCAGGGAACGAATCTCAAGGCGTGGCTGTACCGGATCCTCACGAACACGTACATCAACATCTATCGCAAGAAGCAGCGCGAGCCGTACCAGGGCACGATCGATGACCTCGAGGACTGGCAGATGGGTGGTGCCGAGTCGACAACGGCGACGGCATCCAGGTCAGCCGAAGCCGAGGCCATCGACCACATGCCCGACAGTGCGGTGAAGGATGCCCTCCAGGCCATTCCTGAGGACTTCCGACTCGCGGTTTACCTGGCAGACGTCGAAGGCTTCGCCTACCAGGAAATCGCAGACATCATGAAAACCCCCATCGGAACCGTTATGAGCCGACTGCATCGAGGCAGACGGATGCTGCGGGACCTGTTGGCTGACTATGCGACGGAGCGCGGCATCGACACGCGCCCGACAGGAGCACGAAAATGACAGATTGCGGATGCGACCAGGCCAAGCGCGACCTCGAGGAGTATCTCCGGAATGAGGTGTGCCGGGCAAACGCTGCCGACATTCGGGAGCACCTCGAGCACTGCACGTCGTGCCAGGAGGAAGCGCTTCTCGCGCGCACGCTGACGGATGCCGTTCAGCGGGCATGTAAGGAGACCGCGCCTGAGGACCTCAAGCTTCAGGTGCTTGCGAAGCTGCGCGCTGTGCAGGCGGCGCATTAAGCTTTCCAACTTTTGATCGACGCGAACGCCCGGCGAAAGCCCGTACCGTTGACGGTGTGATCAAGACTCCTGCCTCCGCTCGAGATTCGCGTGTTCCCGTCTGGCTCCGCGTTCTCATCCCTGCCGCCCTCATCCTCGTCTGGTTTGGCCTCTTCGGCGCCGGTGGAGCGAGCTTTGGTCAGATCAGCGAGGTCAGCACCAACGACCAGTCGCAGCAGCTGCCAGCGAGCGCTGAGGCGACGAAGGTCCAGGACCTGCAGGCTGAGTTCCGCGATGACGATGTCATCCCCGCGATCGTCGTCTTCGAACGCGACGGCGGCCTGACCGACAACGACATCGCCGAGATCGACGAGACCGTCGCCGAGTTTGCCGACGTCAACGGGGTTCTCGCCGACGAGAGTTCACCGCCCATCGTTTCCGATGATGGTGAAGCCGCCCAGGTCGTCATGGTCCTCGACACCGATGTGAAGACCGCCGACACTGTCGAAGCGCTTCGCGAGGTGCTCGAGGAGAACCCGATCGACGGCGTCACCGCCGCGATCACCGGCCCGGCGGGCCTCGCCGCCGACCTCACCGACGCATTCGCCGGCATCGACGGTCTCCTGCTTCTCGTTGCCCTCGGCGCGGTCTTCGTGATCCTCGTCGTCGTGTACCGGTCGCCGCTTCTCCCGGTTCTCGTCCTGTTCTCGAGCCTTTCAGCGCTTTGCGCGTCAATCCTCGTCGTCGTGCAGCTGGCACGCGCCGACATCCTGCTGCTGAGCGGGCAGACCCAGGGCATTCTCTTCATCCTCGTCATCGGCGCTGCGACGGACTACTCGCTGCTCTATATCGCCAGGTTCCGGGAGTCCCTCGTCACCCAGCCGACCAAGTGGACGGCCACATGGGCTGCCCTCAAGGGATCGTGGGAGCCGATTCTGGCCTCGGGCGGCACGGTCATCGCCGCGCTTCTCCTGCTGCTCTTCTCCGACCTGAACTCGAACAAGTCGCTCGGCCCCGTCGCATCCATCGGGATCGTGTTCGCCCTGCTCGCGTCACTCACTCTCCTTCCTGCGCTGCTGTTCTGGGCGGGCAAGGTCGCATTCTGGCCGATCAAGCCGAAGGCCGTCGCTGCTCAGGTCAACCCGATCGGCGACGACAAGAAGGGCCTCTGGCCCGGCCTTGCACGTCTCATCGCGAAGCGCCCGCGTGTGATCTGGATCTCGAGCGTGATGCTCCTCGGCGTGCTCTGCCTCGGCATGTTCCAGCTCAAGGCCGACGGCGTCGCTCAGAGCGAGTTCGTGCTCGGCGAGTCGCAGGCTCGGGACGGACAGGCCGTTCTCGCCGATCACTTCCCGGCGGGATCCGGTTCACCGACGGTCATCATCGCCCCCGAGGACGAGCTTGAGGCCGTCTCGGAGATCGTGCTCGGCACGGATGGCGTTGACTCGCTTACCGTCCTCTCCGAGGACTCCCCGTCTGGCTCACTCCCGGTAACGGAAGACGGCGTCCAGCCGCTCGGCCCTCCCGGAACACCGGTGCCTGACCCCACCGTCGTCGACGGAAACGTGTTGCTCTCGGCAACGCTCGAAGACGCGGGCGACTCGATCGCAGCCGAAGACGTCGTCGTCGAACTGCGTGACGAGCTCGCCGGGGTCTCGACCGAGTCCGCTCCGGTTCTTGTCGGCGGAACGACAGCGATCGCCCTCGACTCGAACACGACGGCAATCCACGACCGTAATCTCCTGATTCCGCTCATCCTCGCCGCGATCACCCTCATCCTGATGCTCCTGCTGCGCTCCATCGTCGCGCCGCTGCTGCTCATCGCGAGCGTCGTTCTGTCGTTTGGCGCGGCACTCGGTGTGTCGGCCTGGGTGTTCAACGGCATCTTCGACTTCCCCGGTGCCGACCCGTCGGTTCCGCTGTTCGGGTTCGTCTTCCTCGTCGCGCTCGGCGTGGATTACAACATCTTCCTGATGACCCGGGTGCGGGAGGAATCGAAGATTCACGGCACGAAGCAGGGAATCCTGAGGGGTCTCGCCGTCACCGGTGGTGTGATCACCTCTGCGGGTCTCGTGCTCGCCGCGACGTTCGCGGCCCTCAGCGTCATCCCGATCCTGTTCCTGCTGCAGATCGCCTTCATCGTTGCGTTCGGTGTGCTCCTCGACACGTTCCTCGTGCGCACACTCCTGGTGCCGGCGCTCAGCTACGACATCGGGCGGGCCATCTGGTGGCCGAGCAAGCTGTCACGCGGCATCCACTCGGTGGACCGGCAGGCCTCCGCCGACACGGATGAACCCGTCGCCGCTGGACGCGTGAGCTAGCCGCGGGACGCAGAGAACCGGGGACGGGGAGAAGGCGGTGAACGGATGCCACGGCATCGGTTCGCCGCTTTCGTGTGTATGTCAGCGTGCGGTCAGCGCGGATTGAGGACAGGCCGCAGGCTATCGGCGTCTCGGAAGCCGGTCGCGAGTCACTGCCGCCCAACCCGGCCGCTCAACTGGGCGAGCCGGGACTCCTCGAGGTCGAGGATGTTCTGGGCCCGTTCCATCACCCTCGAGCTGTACGCGCCGGTAGCACGAGCGTCGAGGAGCGCGTCACGCTCCGCCTGCAGCACCCGCAACCGAAGAATCCGGTGCTGCTGGTGTGGCCCCGGTTGACCCGATCGGGCTTCGGCGACTGACTCGCTGCGCATGATGCTGTCCTCGCGCACGCGCTCGATGACGTCGGGAGAGAACTCGCCCCCGTTCTCGGCGAGCAGGTCGGGATTGTCGAGGGCGGCCAGCCCGACGTCGCTGATCTCGTTGATGAGGGTGGCGAGTTCAGCCCGGTC
>JAZQRG010000375.1:0-3039 GCA_045629445.1 Mycetocola sp.
CGAGGGCACCGACATGTCCGAGTGCGTCAGCTGCATGCTGTGACGACGGCACTGCGAACATTCGAGAAGGAACGATGACCGAGAAGCTGAAGCTGCTGACCGCCGTCCAGGCGATCAACTGGAACCGCATCCAGGACGACAAGGACCTCGAGGTCTGGAACCGCCTCGTGAACAACTTCTGGCTGCCCGAGAAGGTGCCGCTGTCCAACGACATCCAGTCGTGGAACACGCTGACCCCCGACGAGCAGACCCTCACGATGCGGGTCTTCACGGGCCTGACGCTCCTCGACACCATCCAGGGGACCGTCGGTGCGGTGTCGCTGATCCCGGATGCGGTCACGCCGCACGAGGAGGCGGTGTACACCAACATCGCGTTCATGGAGTCGGTGCACGCGAAGAGCTACTCGTCGATCTTCTCGACGCTGTGCTCGACGCCCGAGATCGACGACGCCTTCCGCTGGTCCGTGGAGAACGAGAACCTTCAGAAGAAGGCCCACATCGTCATGGACTACTACCGCGGAGACGAGCCGCTCAAGCGCAAGGTCGCCTCGACCCTGCTCGAGTCGTTCCTCTTCTACTCCGGCTTCTACCTGCCGCTGCACTGGTCGGCGAAGGCCAAGCTCACGAACACGGCGGACATCATCCGCCTGATCATCCGTGACGAGGCCGTGCACGGCTACTACATCGGGTACAAGTTCCAGAAGGGTCTCGAGCAGGCGACGCAGGCCGAGCGCGACGAGATCAAGGACTACACGTTCTCGCTGCTGTACGAGCTCTACGACAACGAGGTGCAGTACACGCAGGACCTGTACGACGCCGTCGGCCTCACCGAGGACGTCAAGAAGTTCCTGCACTACAACGCGAACAAGGCGCTCATGAACCTCGGCTACGAGGCGATGTTCCCGGCGACGGTCACGAACGTGAACCCCGCCATCCTGTCCGCCCTGTCGCCGAACGCTGACGAGAACCACGACTTCTTCAGCGGGTCGGGTTCGTCCTACGTCATCGGCAAGGCGGAGGCCACGGAAGACGAGGACTGGGACTTCTAGGCCCATGTGCGCCGTCACGGTAGTTGGCATTTCCGCACATTGAAGTTGGCACGCGTCACACTACTTGGCACAGATTGCGCAGTTGGCACATGAAACGACTGGACTCGCGCCGATCGGTTCCACAGGAGCGCTCCTGTGGCTAACCGTCGGCGCGAGTCGCCGTGTGAGCTGACCGAGTCGTGGCCTGACGCTCCATCACCTGATCCGGCGGGGGAGACGGCGCGTCAGTTCGTGCTGAACCTCCGGGCAGCAGTAGGGGAGCGTAGCCTTCGTTCCGTGGCCCGGGAGGCTGGGATCGACGAGGGTACGGTGCGCCGTGTGCTGTCCGGCGCGGCATGGCCCGACCTACGTACGATCGCTCGCCTTGAGTCGGTGGTCGATCGTCCCCTCTATCCGGGAAAAGATTCGCGCTGACCGCGGGGATCTCGGCCTGAGGCGGTGATGGAAGCCGATCGTCCAGACGATCGACTGGCCTGTTCTGGCTACCGCCAAGGCGAGCCGTCGGCCGCAGGAATCATCAGGGGTGCGGCCGAGAAATCAGCCGGGAGGGCGCTCCGAGCGTATGCGCGCGATCACGGCGCGGTCGTGTGGGGTGAGGTCGCCGGCAGGCACTTTCAGTATGACCAGCCGCCACCACGTGGTGTCCTCGATACGGCAGTCTGGGCATGTGCGAGGCGTGATCACTCCGGCCGGATACATCCCGCCGGGGCCGGCGAAGTCCCACCCTCGGTGGAAGGCTTCGCTGGGCTTGTAGTCGGCCTCCTCGCCGCACACTTCGCACCACACGGAGATTGTGTTCAGGTCTGGTGAGTCCACCGGTCCGTCTCCCTCTAGCGTGCCAACCACGTCATCGAGCTGTCGCGGCATCCCCACTCGTCACTCATAACGCAGGGCTTCAACAAGCTCGACCGCGATCAACGGATCACCGCCGGTCAGCAGCCACTGAACGATCGTCAGACCGTCGAGCTCATCCCTGGGGGTCTGCAACGCCATGTACTTCTCGACCATCCCGAAATTGTCCGGGAACACCTCCACGACCTTTGCCAAGCCCGGGACGATGTCGAAGGCGGACAGCTTGGTGAGCTCGTTGAGCTGCCGTGTCCTCTTCCCGATCGAGATCGCAGACCACGTGAGCCACGCAACCGCCCGGCGGTGTCCTGCGTCGCTGAACGCCTCCGGATCCACGCCGGCCTGGATGGCGAAGCGCTGCTCGTCGAGAGTCAAGCGGCTCGCCTCCGACTCATCGAAGGCGGCAATCGCGTCGATCGCAGCGAGGAGCTCACGCAGCGCCATCTCGAGCTTGACTGTGGACACGAAATAGTAGGTAAATCCTCGCGTCGCGTCCGGTGCGTCGTCGAGAGCGGACAGCATCTCTCGGGCGTAGTCTGCGGCTTCGAGGACTCTCTTCCCTGGATACTCGGGTCGGTCGCTCGCTGCATCCGTAGGCATCTGCATGAGGCCGCGTCCCTTCTTGCGCGATCCATCGTTGTCATGAGGTCTGACTCTTGACCGCAATCATGGTGCGGATTATTCTCCGCGTATGCCGAGAATGCAAGCGGGGGTGTGCCCACGGAACGGAACCCGACCCAACAAGGCCGCGTTCCGCCAGTGGCTCACGGTCGCGCCGGGTGATGAGTGCCAAATGGACGGCACCGTCTTTGACGCGTTCTTGCGAATGCCCGATGGGGAAGTGAACCGCGCCCACCTGACGACCCATATTGACGTTCGCACCCGAAGCATCATCGGAATCAGCTTCACCGCGGTATAGGTCTACTCGGACGGGCGCAGGGCGTCGCATGTCGTGCGCGGTCGCTGTAGCTGTGCCCCCGATGTGCGGTGTCGGTTGCCGCGAGATGATGAACCATGAAGAGAACGCGCAGGGGACTATCGGACTGGCCACGTGACAGTTGGAGCGCCTCGCCGCACAGGTCGGACACGCATGACGCGACGAGCTTGGCGCAACCGCGAGGGCGGTCTATTGAACGAAAAC
>JAZQRG010000376.1:0-2513 GCA_045629445.1 Mycetocola sp.
GTCGGATTCGTGGTCTCTCTCCTCTCCGCGCGCAGCCTCAACTCCCTTGCACTCGGCGACGAAGTCGCGGCCGGCCTCGGTGAGCGAGTCGCGATCGCGCGAGGTATTGCGGCGCTGGGGGCGGTACTTCTCTGCGGTGCCGCGACCGCCATCGCAGGGCCCATCGCTTTCGTCGGGCTCGTCGTGCCGCATCTGTGCCGGATGCTGATCGGCGTCGACAACCGATGGTTGCTGCCGTTCTCCGCACTGACCGGTGCCGCCCTGCTCACCGCGGCCGACATCCTCGGCCGGATCGTGGCGAGGCCCAGTGAGATCGACGTGGGCATCATCACCGCCTTGATCGGTGCACCCTTCTTCATCTACATCGTCCGACGCCAGAAGATACGCGAACTGTGACCGCCATCCTCGATACCTCCACCTCCGGAACCGACACCGTTGCGGCGAACCGCATTCGGCGGGGACGGCGCAGACGCGGCATCATCGCACTGCTGGTCGTGCTCTTGGCCGCCGCGTTCGCAGCAAGTCTGATGTTCGGCAAGACGTTCTATCCGCCGTCCGACGTGATGCGAGTGATCCTGGGGGAGGATGTGCCGGGCGCATCCTTCACCGTCGGCACGCTCCGGATACCCCGCACGGTGCTCGCGGTGGTCGCCGGAATCTGCTTCGGCCTCGGCGGCGTGACCTTCCAGACGATGTTGCGCAACCCTCTTGCCAGCCCCGACATCATCGGTATCAGTTCCGGTGCGAGCGCCGCCGCAGCCTTCGCCATCATCGTGCTCTCGCTCGGCGGTTCGCAGGTCTCCGCGGTCGCGATTGTGGCGGGCCTGGCCGTCGCGTTGCTGATCTACGCGCTTTCGTTCCGGAACGGCGTGGCGGGCACCCGGCTGATCCTCATCGGTATCGGCATCGCCGCCATGCTCGACAGCCTCACCTCGTATCTGCTGAGTACGGCGGCGACGTGGGATCTGCAGGAGACCACGCGCTGGCTCACCGGAAGCCTCAACGGAACGACGTGGACAGCCACCGTCCCGGTGCTCGTCGCGCTGGCGGTGTTCGGACCGGTGCTGCTCGGCCAGACGCGCAACCTGTCGATGCTCCAACTCGGCGACGACACGGCGCAGGCGCTCGGTGTCCGCGTCGAACGCACCCGCATCGTGCTCATCATCGCCGCCGTGGGCCTCATCGCGTTCGCCACCGCGGCCGCCGGCCCGATCGCGTTCGTCGCGTTCCTGTCCGGGCCCATCGCCGCCCGCATCGTCGGGCCGGGCACCTCCCTCGTCGTTCCCGCGGCGCTGGTCGGGGCGCTGCTCGTGCTCGTCGCGGATTTCTGCGGGCAGTACGCGTTCGGCACCCGCTATCCCGTCGGTGTCGTGACGGGTGTGCTCGGCGCGCCGTATCTCGTCTACCTCATCATTCGTTCCAACCGCTCGGGAGGTTCGCTGTGACCGCAGCCCACACCCTCGTCGTCGAAGACCTCGAACTCGGGTACGGCGGCCGTACTGTCGTCGAGTCGCTCGACCTCGTGGTGCCGCCGGCACAGATCACGTGCATCGTCGGGGCAAACGCCTGCGGAAAGTCGACACTGCTGCGCTCGATGTCGCGCCTGCTCGCGCCGCGCTCGGGGCACGTGCTGCTCGACGGTAAAGACGTACACCGCCTGCCGGCAAAGCAACTCGCGCGCACGCTGGGGCTGCTTCCGCAGTCGCCGATCGCGCCGGAAGGCATCGTCGTCGCCGACCTGGTCGGGCGGGGCCGGCATCCGCACCAGCGGGTGCTGTCGCGGTGGAGCCGGGAGGACGACGCAGCGGTGGCCGATGCCCTTGCCGCGACCAACACGACCGAGTTGGCCGAGCGACACGTCGACGAACTCTCCGGCGGGCAGCGGCAGCGAGTCTGGATTGCGATGGCACTCGCCCAGCAGACCGACGTGCTGCTGCTCGACGAGCCCACCACCTTCCTGGACGTGAGCCACCAGATAGAGGTGCTGGATTTGCTCACCGATCTCAACCGGTCTCGTGGCACGACGATCGTCATGGTGCTGCATGACCTGAATCTGGCTGCGCGGTACGCGGATTACCTCGTGGCGATTGCCGAGGGCGATATCTATGCGGCGGGTGATCCGTCCGACGTTCTCACGACCGAGACGGTGCGGGCGGTGTTCGGGCTCGACAGCCGCGTGATCTCCGATCCGGTGTCGGGCAAGCCCTTGATGCTGCCGCTCGGGCGCCACCACGTCACGGAGCATGCCACCATCTGAGCGAGTCGCGTGCGGTTGGAGGAGCGGGTGATCGACCAGGCACTCGAACTGCGTGCGCAGTTCGCCAACCCACTGTCGCCGCCCTCGTCGACCACCCCGTCCGGGCAGGTATGCTGCGAATCCGAGGGCCAGCGCCGGATGCGAGAACTCCACGGCAGCGCGACGATTCACGACGGCGACGCCCGGACGCTCGAGATCTATCCCAATCTGTGGAGCGGGGTCGGTCTGGTGCGCGGTGGCGCCGGGACGTCGCTCG
>JAZQRG010000377.1:0-7031 GCA_045629445.1 Mycetocola sp.
TGTCGCGACCCATGGCGTGCACGGCGCTCAACACACTCGACGGCGCCAGGTCGAACTTCTCGACCGCCTCGCGATAGTGGTTGATCGACTCAATATCGCGGTAGTGCTCAATCGACTCGAACCTGACGTTCGTCATACCGATCTCTTCGCCCTGGTAGATGTAGGGCGTTCCCCGGTGCAGGTGCAGCACGAGCGCCCACAGCGTCGCCGACTCGTACCGGTACTCCTGATCGTTGCCGAACCGCGACACCAGTCGCGGCTGGTCGTGATTGTTGAGGTAGAGGCTGTTCCACCCGGTCTCAGCGAGGCCCACCTGCCACCGGGCGAGGTTTGTCTTGAGCGCGACGAGGTCGAGCGGAATCGGGTCGAATTTGTGCTCGCCGTGATCGAGCGAAACGTGCTCGAACTGGAACACCATGTCCACCTCACCCTGGGTCGGGTCGGTGAACAGGGCGGCATCATCAATGCTCACACCCGGCATCTCGCCAACGGTGAGGTAGGTGCCATCGCGACCGGCAAACACCTCGCGGTGCATCTCCTTGAGATAACCGTGGATCTGGGGTCCCATGACAAAACCACCACCGGTTCCACGATTCGGCCCGTCGATGAGCTCCGGCCGCTTCGCAATGAGGTTGATGACGTCCATCCGGAACCCGTCGACCCCGCGATCAAGCCACCGACGCATCATCGCGTACACCGCCTGCCGCACGTCGGGGTTCTCCCAGTTGAGGTCGGGCTGCTGGCGAGCGAACAGGTGCAGGTAGTACTCGCCCGTCGTCTCATCCAGGGTCCACGCGGGCCCCGAGAACGCGCTCGTCCACCCGTTCGGCGCGCTGCCGTCCTCCTGCGGCTGCCGCCACCAGTACCAGTCACGCTTCGGGTTGTCGGTCGACGACCGCGACTCGGTGAACCAGGCGTGCTCATCGCTCGTGTGGTTCACGACGAGATCCATGACGATACGGATGCCACGAGCGTGCGCGTCGGCAACCAGCTCATCGAAGTCGGTCATCGAGCCGAACACCGGATCGATGTCTTCGTAGTCGCGGATGTCATAGCCGTTGTCGTGCTGGGGGGAGGGGTAGACCGGCGAGAGCCAGATCACATCGACGCCGAGCTCGGCCAGATAGTCGAGCTTTGACCGGATCCCAGCCAGGTCACCGATGCCGTCGCCGTCGGAGTCCGCAAAGCTCCTCGGATAGACCTGGTACACAACAGCGCGTGTCCACCAGGGCTCCGCTGTTGCCCGCGTTGCCGCCGTCTCGGCAGCGTCGGGCCGTGCGTCGATGCTTGTCTCGACTGAATCGATGGGGATTCCTCGTGCATGGATCATGCACCCGATCCTCTCATCTCGACGCGCGACTCGATGTCTGGCATTCTCGGAAGGTGCCCCCGTTCGGGTCACAGAGCGGAGAGTCACCATGAGCCTGTTGCGCACCAAGAGCATCGAGGAATCCCTCGCCGACTCCCATCTTGAACACCGCAGCCTGAAGCGCACTCTCGGCACCTGGGACCTCATGGTGATGGGAGTCGCCGTCGCCGTCGGTGCCGGCATCTTCTCGGTCGGCGCGCGCGCCGCCGGTCAGTACGCCGGCCCGGCCGTGAGCCTGTCCTTCGTTCTCGCCGCCCTTACCTGCGCGCTCGCGATCATGTGTTACGCCGAATTCGCGTCGACGGTTCCGGTCGCCGGCTCCGCGTACACCTTTACATACGCGACCCTTGGCGAGCTTCTCGCCTGGATCATCGGCTGGGACCTCATCCTGGAAATGCTCACAGCGGCAGCGGTCATCGCCAAATACTGGGGCATCTACCTCTCGCTCGTGTTCGAGCTCTGGGGCTGGAACATTGCCGACACCCTGAGTCTCGGACCCGTGCAGGTGAGCTGGGGCCCGTTCGTCATCGTCGCCGTTTTCACGACCCTCCTTGTCCTCGGCACCCAGCTCTCTGCCCGCGTTGGTGCGGTGTTCACCGTCATCAAGGTCGCCATCGTGCTTTTCGTCATCGTCGTCGGCGCCTTCTTCATCCGACCGGAGAATTACGTCCCGTTCATTCCGGAAGCGGTCCCGACCGAGGGTGGCTCAAGCGACGTGTGGACCCAGTCGCTCTTCGCGTTCATGACCGGAGCGGCGCCGGCGCAGTACGGCGTGTTCGGTCTGCTCGCAGGCGCAAGCCTCGTCTTCTTCGCGTTCATCGGATTCGACGTCGTTGCAACGAGCGCCGAAGAGGTCCGTGACCCGCAGAAGAACCTGCCACGCGGCATCCTCGGCGGCCTCGCAATCGTGACGGTGCTCTACATCGGAGTGAGCCTCGTGCTCACCGGGATGGTGCCGTACACAACTCTGGCCGAAGCCGAGGATCCGTCTCTCGCAACGGCATTCGTCGCTGTCGGCGCCGACTGGGCGGCGCAGGTGATCTCCGTCGGAATCCTCGCCGGTCTCACCACGGTGATCATGGTCCTCCTGCTCGGGCTTGCCCGGGTTCTGTTCGCCATGAGCCGTGACGGACTGCTTCCGCGCTGGCTCAGCGTGACAAGCGACAAGCGCCGCACGCCGGTGCGCATCCAGATCATCTCCGGCATCCTCGTTGCACTTCTCGCCGGTCTCACCGACGTCGGCATCCTCGAGGAGATGATCAACATTGGAACCCTGAGCGCATTCGTCCTCGTGAGCATCGCCGTCGTCGTTCTGCGCAAGAAGCGGCCCGATCTGCCTCGCGCGTTCCGGGTGCCGCTGTCGCCGTTCCTTCCGATCCTCTCGGCCGTACTCTGTGTGTGGCTCATGCTCAACCTCACGACGCTCACCTGGGTGCGGTTCCTGATCTGGCTGGCGGCCGGGCTGATTATTTACTTCGCATACGGTCGGAGCCACTCGCTTCTCGGTAAGAAGCAGGCGGCTGACCGGCTCTCGACCGGTTCCTGACCGAGACGGAGGCGTCCAGTGACCTCCCCGGAAACGCCCTGCCGCCATTCACCCTGGCCACAGCGATATGGTCCAGAATGAACGGATGCTTCATCGTCATCCGATCCTTGGCCTGTTCACCGCGGTGTACCTGGTCTTTGTCGGGTGGGTGACGCTCGGCCCCCAGCCGATCGACGAGAGCAACAACGGGCTCATCTTCAAGGCGCTTCGGGTCTTCGACCGCTACGAGGCGACGTCGTGGATCACGTACAACACGCTTGAGTTCACGGCGAACATCGCCATGTTCTTCCCGATCGGTCTGTTCCTTGTCCTGCTGTTCGGCCGACGACTGTGGTGGCTCGCGATGGCGCTGGGCTGTGGCATCACGCTCGCCATCGAAACGGCGCAGATCTTCATTCCCACGCGCGTTTCTGACCCGAGGGACCTTGTCGCGAACAGCGCTGGCGCCATCCTCGGTGTCCTCATCGGACTTCTGCTCACCGCGCGAAAAGCGCGCCAGCTCAAGGAGCAGAACGCTGCCAGGGCCGCGCGGTCTGCCCGGTCGCGTCCGGTTGCTGGGTCGGTTCGGTAACCGGCCAGATAACCGGCGCCCGCGTCACTCGGAATCGCGCCGAGAGGTGTGCGGCTTGTGTCGCTCCTCGGTGCGATCTCGTTCTGCTCCCGTTGGGTCACGCCGCGACGGCCCCGGCGCCGCATCGCGGTGATCGGCGAAGATCCACCGCGGTTTCGGCTCGATCAGGGGTCGGAACACACGCCGCACCGGAGCGCTCGCGAGCACAACCGAGACCACGACAGCGAAGATCAACATGCCAACGAGCCAGAGATCCGGCAGGGTCTCGTGGCGGAGGATGCCACTCTCCCGAAGCGGATAGAGCACAAAACTATGCAGCAGGTAGACATACATCGTGTACCGGCCGAACTGGGTCATCCAGGTCTCCCGCCGTGGCAACAGCACGAAGAACGCCGCGCTCAGCAGCGTGGCCAGAATAAGAAGGGCGAGTCGAACGCCGCCGGCGAACCACTGGTCTTCGCCGAGCCCAGCGTAGGAGTCGTCGTAGAAGAACCAATACCGGAGGTCGATCCGTCGCCACAGGTCGATGAACGCGACGAGCACGGCAATCCACACCGCAAACAGTGCGATTGCGGCTGAACGGATCAGCCAGGTCTGACGATCGACAACCCGCCAGCGTTCGACGAGCTTCCAGCGGTGCAGCTGCCAGCCGAGGACGAAGAACGGAAGGATGCCGAGCGTGCGGGCGAGCGAGAATGTGCTGTCGACATTGTCCAGATATCCGACACCGACCGAGATCACGAGCGCCCAGGCGAGTGGCCAGCGCAACAGCGCGAGGTAGGGAAGGATCAGGCGGAAGATCCCGAGTGCCAGGAGAAACCAGAGGGTCCACGACGGTTGGGTTGGGTTGAGCTCGCGCTTTCCCTCGACCAGGAATTGCACCAGGGTCCAGATCGTTTCCATGATCACGTACGGCACGAGAATGTCGGTGATGAGCCGCTTCATCCCTCGCATGTTCGGCGGACTGCTCTTCGTGAAGTAGCCGCTCACGATCGCGAACGCCGGCATATGGAAGGTGTAGATCAACAGATAGATCGTGAGTGCGGCATCCGAATCGTACGTGATTCGCTGGATGCCATGACCCATGACGACAAGAACGATGCAGGCGAAACGGGCGTTGTCCCAGAACGGTACTCGCGGTTTGGGGATGCTGCCTGTTGCTGCTGTCACACCACCACACTATGGGGCTGGATTGCGTGGGCGGAATGCCGGGCCGTGGGAATGAATTGGACAACGCCTCGGTTACACTCGATATCCATTCAAACGAATAGATAATCCCTCTCGCTGGAAGGCATCATGCAGTTCGGAATCTTCAGTGTCGGCGACATCACCACCGACCCAACCACCGGTCACACGCCGACCGACGCCTCGCGCCTGAACGACGTGCTGACCATCGCGCAACACGCGGAAACCGTCGGACTTGACGTCTTCGCAATGGGTGAGCACCACAATCCACCGTTCTTCCCGTCGAGCCCCGTCGCGATCAACAGTTATCTGGCTGCGAAGACGTCGAAGATCATCCTTTCAACGGCGACGACCCTCATCACCACGAACGACCCGGTGCGTATCGCCGAGGAGTACGCGATGCTGCAGCACCTGTCCGGTGGTCGGATGGACCTGACGCTCGGTCGCGGCAACACCGGCCCCGTCTACCCCTGGTTCGGTGAAGACATCCGCCAGGGTATTCCGCTTGCGCTCGAGAAGTACGCGCTGCTCCGCAAGCTCTGGCGTGAAGACGTCGTCGATTGGGAGGGCCAGTTCCGCACACCGCTGCAGGGCTTCACCTCGACTCCGCGCCCGCTCGATGGTGTCGCTCCCTTCGTCTGGCACGGTTCGATCCGCAGCCCTGAGATCGCTGAGCAGGCTGCCTTCTACGGTGACGGTTTCTTCTCGAACCACATCTTCTGGCCGGCATCGCACACGCAGAAGATGGTCGCCTTCTACCGCCAGCGCTTTGAGCACTATGGCCACGGTCGCGCCGACCAGGCCATCGTCGGGCTCGGCGGGCAGGTTTTCATGCGGAAGAATTCGCAGGATGCCGTGCGCGAGTTCCGTCCGTACTTCGACAATGCACCGGTATACGGACACGGACCGAGCCTCGAAGAGTTCACCTCACAAACGCCACTGACCGTCGGCAGTCCGCAGGAGGTCATCGACAAGACGCTCGGATTCCGCGACTACGTCGGTGACTACCAGCGTCAGTTGTTCCTGATGGACCACGCAGGGCTTCCGCTCAAGACGGTGCTCGAGCAGCTCGACCTGCTCGGGGGCGAGGTTGTGCCGGTCCTTCGCCGCGAGTTCGCGAAGAACCGCCCGGCCGACGTTCCGGACGCGCCCACCCACTCGTCCCTGAAGGTGGTCGCAGAATCGACGCCTGCCACCGCTGACACCATCACCGATCTTCTCGATTCCGAGGTGAAGTAATGACAGTTCGAAAGCTCGCCGTCGTTTCGGCAGGACTCAGCCAGCCGTCGTCGACCCGGATGCTCGCCGACCGCCTGGCCGACGCCACGGTGGCGCGGCTGCAGGAACACGGTGTGGAGGTCGAGGTGACGACCGTCGAACTGCGGGACGTCGCCACAGACATCATGAATAACATGCTGACCGGGTTCGCAAGCCCGAAGCTTGAGGCGGTCATCGACGCTGTGACGGGGGCTGACGGCCTCATTGCCGTGACACCGATCTTCACGACGAGTTACAGCGGACTGTTCAAGTCGTTCTTCGATGTTCTCGACAACCGGTCGCTCACCGACATGCCGGTGCTCATGGGTGCGACAGCGGGGACGGCGCGTCACTCGCTCGCGCTCGACTACGCGATCCGACCCATGTTCACCTATCTGCATGCGGTCGTCGTTCCGACGAGCGTGTTCGCAGCCTCCGAGGATTGGGGGAGCGGCGCAGACACCGTCAAGACACTCCCGGACCGGATCGACCGTGCCGCGAGTGAACTGGTCCCGCTTGTCGCGGCATCCGACCGCTCGAGCCAGGTCCGAGACCCGTTTGGTTTCGATGCCTCGCTGAGCGGGATCGGCGGGTTCCAGCCGAGCTGACAACGCCTCAGGCATTCGAGCGCGCCCGTTCCCTCAGGGGAGCGGGCGCGCTCTTTTTGTCTCAACCCGGCGTTCGACGGGTCCCGTTTGGTGTTTCTGGCCGCTCCTGTGGTCAACTTGAGTCATGAAGACCAGCACGAAGAACCTCCTGATCGGCATCGTCGTCGTGATCCTCGCCGTCGTTGTGGCCTCGTGGATCGTCAACTTCGCGCTCTCCTTCATCGCCGTCGCGTTCAAGTTCGCGCTGGTCGCCCTGGTCGCGATCGTGCTCCTCATCGTCGTCGGCATCTGGTGGGCGCGGAGCCGCGACTAGCGCATTCTCTCGTTCCGACGTTCACGCAGATCGTCGGGAAGGCCGGCTGTCCGCCCCGCCGCCGGCCTGCCCTCCGGGATCTCTGGAAGCCACCACAGCGCCGAGCCCCAGGCGAAGACCGTCACACCAACGGTGAGTGCGATGTCGAGAGCCGGAAAGCCGCTGCCAGGCAGCACCATCGA
>JAZQRG010000378.1:0-3261 GCA_045629445.1 Mycetocola sp.
CGCTAACAACCTGAAACCGCCACGTCCATTCCGCGGTTTTGCGGCATCTGATCATCCGTGAGCGAACGGATGCCGTTACTCGCGCGAGCTAGCGCACGATCGCGGTGCGCAGCAGCCGCCACATCCCAACCGAGCTCAGGATGATCACGACCACAGCCGCGACGGCGAGCCACCACAGTTCAAACGCGGCAAGGATGTCGGTGGCTGACGGGATCAGCACGATCAGCGCGAGCACGAGGAGGATTCCGACCCCGACGCCGAGCAGCTGCGGTCCCCGCGCTCCGAACCGGAGCCACGACGCTCCAAACACCCCGCCGATCGTGAGCATCGAGAGCGTGCCGAGGAACACGATCGGCAGGAGCCGGCCGAGGTCACCCGCACCGAGCACGTACACATCGAAGATGTAGAACCCGACGAACCAGTGATCCGTCGCAGTCTCGATCGTCAGGAGCACGGCGAATACCGCAGCCAGGTAGGCGGAAACAAGAACAGCCCAGAGCACGGTTCCCCCGGCGAAACCTCGCCGGGTGGCGCCGAGGGTCAGCGCAAACGGGAACGTTGTCGCGACGGACTGCACACCGAGGTAGACGAGGAAACCCGCGAGCGAATAGACAATTCCGGGGTTCGATTGTGATCCGGTGATCCAGCCCTCGGAGCCAGGAAGGCTGCCCGCGCGCCAGAACAGGAACGAGATCAAAACGGAGATCACCACGACCAAGCCGGTGATGTAGAGGGGTACGACGAAGGAGACCTCACGCTTGTTGAGGTGCAGCTTCGTGGTCGGAATCAGGGTGCTCATGCTCGTCGAGCCTCGTCTCTGGTGTCGGATGCTGCGTCGTCTGCTCCGTAGGCGGCGACGAGTTGCTGGAGGGACGCACGCGTGATCTGGACCCTCAGGTCCTCCGCGAGCGACCGGGTCTCGGCGTCGAGCGCGCCGGAGCCGGTGGCCGACATCAGCCCTCCGACCACGCTCGTGGCCAGCACGTTCGCCGATGTGGTGAGCTGACTGACCGCCGTCGTCGTTCCGCTCATCACCCACGCCGATTCCCTGGCCTCGTCCGCGTCGGCATCGAGCACGATGCGCCCGGAGTCCATGATCACGACGCGGTCGAAGAGCGACGCGCTCTCGTCAATCAAGTGGGTGGAGAAGACGACGGTGCGCGGCTGCACGCCGTAGTCCTGCAGCAGAACGCGGTGGAAGAACGCCCGCGCTGTGACGTCGAGGCCGAGGTACGGCTCGTCCAGAAGGGTGACCGGTGCGCGCGATGCCAGGCCGAGCACGATCGCGATAGACGAGAGCTGCCCGCGAGACATCTTCTTGATCGGGGTCTTTGCCGGAATACGGAAACCGTCGATGAGTTCCTCGGCGATGTCCGCGCTCCAGTTCGGGGCGAAGTCCGGTGCGATGCGCAGCACGTGGTGCAGCCGATAGTCGTCGGGGTACCGCTGGTTGTCACGAACATAGCTGATCTGCGCGAGCGTCGGCGCGTGCTCGAACGGGTCGTGGCCGCCAACCAGGACGCGCCCTGAGGTAGCCCGGTCCTGGCCGGCCATGATCGACATCACCGTTGTCTTTCCTGCGCCATTGCGGCCCAGAAGCCCAAGTATCGAATGCTCCGGGACGGCGAAGCTGACGCCGTCGAGCGCGTGCACACGACCGAAATGTCGGGTGACCGAATCGATTTCGATGGCGTTCGTCATTTGCTGTCCTCCTGGTTGATCAAGTCGTCGAGTTCTGGTCTGTCGATGTCGAGCAGTCGGGCCTCACGCACGAGCGGGGTGACGTGCCGCTCGGGAAAGTTGGCGCGCCGCGTCGCACGCAGCTTCTCGCGTGCTCCCGACGCGACGAACATTCCAATGCCGCGTTTCTTGTAGAGCACCCCCTGCTCGACGAGCAGGTTCACTCCCTTTGCGGCCGTGATGGGGCTGATCTGGTAGAAAACCGCGTACTCGTTGGTGGATGGCACGCTGGATTCCTCCGGGTACGTTCCGGCCAGGATGTCTTCGGCAACGCGATCGGCGAGCTGCTGGTAGATCGGGATTTCCCCAGTGAACATTGTCACGACCTTAGGTTCTATAGTTCACTAGTTAACCTATGGACATGCCGCAGCGCTGTCAAGCGATCGACGACATCCGTAACGATCAGTTCTCTAACGGATGCCGCCAGTACAGTGAAAAGGGAACGATCGCGGGGAATTTTCCCCGGCATCCGTTCCTTTCATGTGAATAGGTCAATGGCGACTTTTCCGTTCCATTCAGAAAAGAGCACCATGACCATCGTTTCCCCCAGCCGTACCGCGGTCACCAGCGCACCCATCCATGAGGTGCTCGCCGAGCGCTGGAGCCCTCGCTCCTTCGACCCGACCGTCGAAGTGCCCGCGGAGAAGATCACCGCAGCGCTCGAGGCCGCACGCTGGTCGGCATCCGCCAGCAACACGCAGCCCTGGCGCTTCATCGTCGCCCGCCGCGGCACCGCAGAACACGCCACGATCGTCGAGAACCTCATGGGCTTCAACCAGGAGTGGGCCAGCTCGGCCGCCGTACTCATCGTCAACATCGCAACGCTGACCGCCGACGACGGCACCCCGCTGCGCTGGGCCCAGTACGACCTCGGCCAGGCCGTCGCTAACCTCACGGTGCAGGCGCACCACGACGGCCTCCACGTTCACCAGATGGGCGGCATCGAGGTCGACGGCCTGCGCGCCGCCTTCGACATCGACGCGAACCTCGAGCCGATCTCCGTCACCGCGCTGGGAGCGCTCGGAACCCCTGACGCGCTGACCAACGAGTTCCTGCGTGAGCGGGAGATCGCTCCCCGTAGCCGCCGCCCGCTCGACGAGCTGATCCTCGCGAGCGCGTAGCAACCCGCATCACAACAGCACCCGGCGACCAGAGAACGCCGGGTGCTGTTGTGTATGACCGCTCGGGCCGCCGCGGCCGTGCGACAGGTCTCAGTCGTCGCGGCTCTTCCTGCTGTCGATCCCGGGTCGCTCCGGAATGACCGGGAACGATCCGGTGAAGCCCTCACGCTCTCGCGCGATCTCGAGGATGCCGCGGCGAGCGGCAAACCAGCCGACCACGAGCAGCGGAATGATGAGCGCGAGCGACGCGATTGTGAATGTTCCGACCGGATAGTCGAGCGCCATGAGCACGAGCACCGTAACGAGGAAGGCAAGGGTGAGCCAGGCGGTGAACGGTGCACCGAAGAGCCGGAACGACGGCCGCTCCATTTTGCCCTGCTTCGCCCAGCGTTGGAGCTGC
>JAZQRG010000379.1:0-1836 GCA_045629445.1 Mycetocola sp.
CTCTTCTTCGATCCCGCCTCGGTGATGTCGAGCCCTGAGCCGTCGTCGAGGATGAGCCGCGCGGCCAGCGCGGTCTTGCCGCGCGCCTGGCGCTGGGGCGCGTCGTCGCGCCAGCGGATCCACCCGGCCCGAGCAAGATGGATGACGACGTGCAGGTCGCCAGCGGCGATGTCGAGGAACTTGCCGTGCCGGGACACCCCGCCGATCGTCGTGCCTTCGAGCGCCGTGAGCGGCGGGTCGTAGGTCTTGAGTGCGGCGAACGCGACCACCTCGAGCCGCTCGATGTCGCGTCCGGTAAGCCTGGCGCCGAGGTCGGTGACGAGAGCGTGTACTTCGGGGAGTTCTGGCACGAACCCAGTGTTACCCGATGTGGCGCATGAGTCCAGCGGATCTCGTCCCGGGATGTTCCGGTTCACCTGTCACAGAATGCGGTTATGGCGGCGTTTCTACCGCACTCTGTGACCAACGAACAGCGGATGTTTGTCCTCCCCACACGAACGGCTTGAGCGGCGTCTCCCCAGATCTGCACGTTGACGGCAGGGCACGTCAGCTCATTGCAGCATCGAAGGGTGAAGGTGTCAGTGTCCAATCGAATCGCCCTCGGCCGTCGTGGTGAGGACCTCGCCGCCGAGCACCTGACCGGGTTGGGTTACCGGATCCTCGATCGCAACTGGAGGTGCCGGCACGGTGAGATTGACATCGTGGCAACGCGGGGTGATGTCATCGCCTTCGTTGAAGTGAAGACGCGCTCAACACTGGCCTTCGGGCATCCGTTCGAAGCGGTCACGCCAGCGAAGCTTGCTCGCCTGCGCCGGTTGGCCGCTGCATGGTGCACCGAGAACGACCCGCAGACCCCTCGTATTCGGATCGACGTGATCGCGGTCGTGATTCCGCACTCCGGTTCGCTGACGATCGAGCACCTGAGTGAGGTGTCGGGGTGACGGTGGGGCGCACCTGGGCGGTCGCGCTGCTCGGCCTCGACGGGTCGCTCGTCGAAGTCGAGGCGGACATTTCGGCGCAGCTGCCGAAGTTTGTCATTATCGGGCTCGCCGATCGATCGCTCGGTGAGGCCGAGGGGCGGGTCCGTCAGGCAGCGACGAATGCGGGATGTCGGCTCTCCGGCCAGCGAATCACCGTGAATCTGTCACCGGCGAGCCTGCCGAAGAACGGCTCCGGCTTTGACCTGGCGATCGCCCTGTCCTGCCTCGCCGCCGACAACGTGGTGTCGAACGAGTCGATCGACGGCGTCGTGCACATCGGTGAACTCGGTCTCGACGGTCGGCTCCGGCCAACCCCGGGTGTGCTGCCCGCCGTGCTCGCCGCCGTTCGCGCTGGACGCACAACGGTCATGGTTCCGGCCGGAAACGAGCACGAGGCACGCCTCATTCCCGATGCGACGGTCATCCCGGTCGCTTCGCTGCGCGACGCGGCCATCTGGCACGGCGCTGCGCTGACGCCGGTGGACGTGACCCCGATTCTCGCGGCGTCGACGGATGCCGAGACACCGATCGACCTGGACCTCGCCGATGTCGTTGGCCAGGACGACGCCATCCAGGCGCTGCTCGTTGCTGCCGCTGGGGGGCACCACCTGATGATGCTCGGTCCGCCCGGAGCGGGAAAAACAATGCTCGCTGCGCGGCTTCCCGGCATTCTGCCCGACCTCAGTGTCAGCGAAGCGCTCGACGTCACGTCCGTCAGATCGCTGGCGGGTCAGCCCATCGGCACTCGGCTGGTCTCTCGTCCGCCGTTCCAGAGCCCGCATCACACGGCGACGGCCGCTGCGATCCCCGGCGGCGGGGGCAAGGGCATCCGACCCGGAGCCGCGGCGCGAGCAGC
>JAZQRG010000380.1:0-2107 GCA_045629445.1 Mycetocola sp.
GTGTTCTTGGCGAGGATCGTGATGCCCTTTTCGCGCTCAAGCTCGTTCGAGTCCATGGCGCGTTCTTCGAGGTGTGCGTGCTCGGCGAACGAGTCCGTCTGACGGAGCATGGCGTCAACCAGCGTCGTCTTGCCGTGGTCAACGTGAGCAACGATGGCTACGTTTCGGAGGTCGTCGCGCGAAGCAAGCGCCATGAAAAAATTCCTTACAAGATGAGTGGCCGCGACTGTCTCAGCGCGACGGGAAAGGTAGAGCTGCGGGCCAGAATCCGACCCAACAGAATATCTTACCGCACTCTCTCCCCCGCTCGCTGTGACGGGACACAGGTTTCCTTCCCTCACGGCCGCGCCGCCGGCATCCGTTGCAACTGTCGCACCGCGAATACGGGCGGTCCGAACGCCGGGAAGAAACCACAAAAAAAACGAGCACCGGCCCACAGGACCCGCCGACCGAGGTCGATGCGGATGAGTGTGCCGGTGCCCGTTTTTGTTATCTAGCGCCCGAACTCGAAGTTACCGCCGGGGATGGCGGCCAGGAGTTCCTGCGTGTACAGCTCGCGTGGGTTGTCAAAAACCTCGTCCGTCGTCGACGACTCGATGATCTGGCCCTTCTTCATGACGCAGACGTTGTCGGCGACAAGACGCACGACAGCGAGGTCGTGGGTGATGAAGAGGTAGGTCAGGCCAAGTTCCGTCTGCAACTCGGTGAGGAGGTTGAGGATCTGACCCTGGACGAGGACGTCCAGTGCTGACACCGCCTCGTCAAGCACGAGAACGTCTGGCTTAAGTGCGAGCGCCCGCGCGATCGCGATGCGCTGGCGCTGACCGCCCGAGAGTTCACTCGGGTAGCGGTACCGGGTCGATGCCGGGAGCGACACCTGGTCGAGCAGCTCGAGGACACGCGACTGGCGCTCCCTGGCTGAACCGACCTTGTGTGCGAGAAGCGGCTCGGCGATGGTGTTTCCGACGCTGTACTGCGGGTCGAGTGAACCGTACGGGTCCTGGAAGACCGGCTGGACGCGGCGGCGGAACTTCAGCAGTTCAGCGCCACGAAGACCGGCAACGTCCTGGCCGTCGAATTTGATCTCGCCCGACGTGATCGACTCGAGCTGAAGCAGGAGCTTCGCCACCGTCGACTTGCCAGAGCCGGACTCGCCGACGAGTGCTGTCGTCGTTCCCTTCTGCACGCCGAATGACACGTCGTTGACGGCCTTGAGCTCGTCGTGGCGGAATCCCTGCTTGCGAATCCGGTACACCTTCGACACGTTGCGGAGCGAGATGAGGTCCTTGGCCGGAGCCGCGTTCTCACGCTCAGCCGCACGCTCGAGGAGCGTGGTGTCGATGGCGCCCTCCGCGAAGATCTCGGTCTCCGCTTCCTCGTGCTGCTTCACTGCCTGGATGCGACGCGAGGCGAGGCTCGGAGCTGCAGCGACGAGTCGCTGCGTGTACGGGTGCTGCGGGTTGGCGAGAATTTCCTGCGATGGACCTGATTCAACGACCTTGCCCTGGTACATCACGACGAGCTGTTCGGCGCGCTCAGCCGCGAGGCCAAGGTCGTGCGTGATGAACAGGACGCTCGTGCCGTAGTCGCGGGTGAGCGTTGCGAGGTGGTCGAGGATCTGACGCTGGACCGTTACGTCGAGCGCACTGGTTGGCTCGTCGGCGATGAGCAGCTTCGGTCGGCTGGACAGGCCGATGCCGATGAGAACGCGCTGGCGCATTCCGCCCGAGAACTGGTGAGGGAACTGCTTAAGCCGTTCACCGGCGTCGCTGAGTCCCGCTTCCTGGAGCACCTGGATGGTGCGCAGGCGCGCTTCCTTGCCCTGGGCGATGTTGTTGGCCTTGATGGCCTCCTCGACCTGGAAGCCGATGCTCCACACCGGGTTGAGGTTCGACATCGGGTCCTGGGGCACGTAGCCGATGAGATTTCCGCGCACGTCCTGGATCTCGCGGGGCGAGAGCGTTGTCAGGTCGCGGCCCTCGAACAGGATCTGTCCTGCGGTGACCTTGCCGGTTCCCGGCAGCAGGTCAATGATCGACTGCGCGGTGGTTGACTTGCCCGATCCCGACTCGCCGACGATCGCGAGCGTCTGGCCTGCGTACAGCGT
>JAZQRG010000381.1:0-1941 GCA_045629445.1 Mycetocola sp.
GGTCATCGCGCTCGCGGTTGAGGCGGTCTGTCAGATGGTGTTCGTCGACGGGTTCTTCCACGCCGACCCGCACCCGGGAAACCTGTTCATCGAATCCGACGGCCGCATCGGCCTGATCGTCTTCGGCATGGTCGGCACGATCGACGAGAAAATGCGAGACCACCTCGTCACCCTGTTCTCGGCGCTGCTGCAGGGCAATCCCGATCTCATTGCCTCAGCGGTGCTCACGGTGACATCGTCGTCCGGCCACGTGAATCGGCCCCAGTTGCGCCGTGATTTCGCACACTTCATGACCCTCTACTCCGGGAAGGAACTGGCTGAACTCGAGATCGGCGCGATGGTGGCTGAACTGCTCGGCGTACTGAGGCGGCATCGGCTCCAGCTCGATCCCCAACTGGTTCTGCTGCTGCGGATGCTCTCGATGATCGAGGGCATCGGGGTGAAGCTCGATCCCACCTTCCGCCTCAGCATCGCGCTCGAGCCGTACGCCACCCGGTTCGCTGCCGAGCGGTTCTCGCCACGCGCCCTCGCGCACCGCGCTTCGGATATCGCCAAACAGCTCGCAGCGCTCGGGGTTGAGTTGCCGGAGAAGCTGCGGATGTTGGCGGATTCGATCGGACCGGACGGCATCGAGATCCAGGTGCGCGCCGAAGGACTCGATCCGATCATGGGGCGGGTCGAGAAGATCGGCAATCGACTTGTGGTCGCGATGATCGCGTCAGCGCTCATCCGGGGCATCGGCGAGTTCACCGTTTCGGGCGACTCCCGCTACCGCGCGTGGAGCGAGCCGCTCATGCGGATCGGGGTCGGCTCGCTCGGCGCGCTCGGCACCTATCTGGCCTTGTCAGCGCGGCATCGCCGCAACCAGCGGTAGCGCTGGCGAGCTGCGTACCATGCCCACAACCCGACACATACTTGCAGTCCCTGCACGATTCGCAGCCAACCTCCAGCATCCCGCAATACGCTCAGGCGCATGAGCATCCGCGATATTCCCCTGACCACGATCTCCGGCGCAACGACGAGCCTTGCTGAGCATCAGGACAAGGTCGTTATCGTCGTCAACGTCGCCTCGAAGTGCGGCCTGGCCCCGCAATACGACGTGCTCGAAGCGATGTACGAGAAGTACCGCGACCGCGGCTTCATTGTGCTCGGATTCCCGAGCAACCAGTTCTTCCAGGAGCCGGGCGAGGGTGAGTCCATCGAAGAGGCCTGCCGCATCAACCACGGCGTGACCTTCCCGATCATGGAGAAGATCAAGGTCAACGGCAGGAACGCTCACCCGCTCTACCAGGAGCTCACCAAGACCCCGGATGCTCACGGCAAGGCGGGCAAGGTCAAGTGGAACTTCGAGAAATTCGTCATCACGCCCGATGACACCGTGTACCGGTTCCGCCCGACGACGGCGCCTGACGACCCGGCCATCATCTCGGTGATCGAGGACGCACTCGCCCCCGTGGCGTAGACGCTCAGGTTGGACCTCATAGCCCTCCATATGATGAAGGAAACGTTCGTCTTGGAGGACATCATGAAGTGCCCAACTGACTCAACAACTCTCGTCATGAGCGAGCGAAGCGGCGTCGAAATCGACTACTGTCCCGAGTGCCGCGGCGTGTGGCTTGACCGGGGCGAACTCGACAAGATCATCGACCGCGCCGAGGCCGAAATAATGAAGAGCGCGCCGGCGCCAGCCGCAGCGCCCCGCCAGCCGTACGGGGAACAGCGCTCTCAGCCGCCGTTTGGCGACCGCAACAACGACAACAACTGGCGCGACAACAATCGCGACCGCCGTTACGACGACCGAGACGGTTACCGCAAGAACAAGAAGGAGAGCTGGATCGCCGACCTGTTCGGCTAGACACCGTCAGGGCGGCGCACTTACCGACCTGGTTCCTTTTTCAACGGATGCCGTCCCCCACCCTGCGGGACGGCATCCCGTTTTTC
>JAZQRG010000382.1:0-1532 GCA_045629445.1 Mycetocola sp.
AGCTGCCGATGGAAACGCGGCCCGCCGTGATGTCCCGCACGGCCAGGATCATCACGATCATCATGCCGATCGAGAAGATCACCGCCTGCCCGGCATTGAGCACGGCGAGCGAGGTGTACGTTTGGGTCGAGGCGCTCTCGAACCGCTCCATGGAGCGGTCGTAACGGGCGGTCTCCCGGGCTTCGGCGCCGAAATACTTTACAGTCTCGTAGTTCAGGAGCGAATCGACCGCCTTGGTGTTGGCGTCCGTGTCGGAATCGGTCATCTGCTTCCGGATCGAGATCCGCCATTCCGTCGCCTTGTAGGTATAGCCGAGGTAGACGACGACCATGGCGAGCACCACGGCCGAATAGGTCCAGTCGAATTCCCAGGCCAGAATGCCGAGCACCAGCACGAATTCGAGAATCGTCGGCACTAGGGTGAGCACCACGAGGCGGGAGAGTTCCTCGATGCCCTCGCGGCCTCGCTCCAGGACCCGGGTCAGGCCGCCGGTCTTGCGCTCCAGATGGAACCGCAAGGACAGTTGGTGCATGTGCTCGAAGGTCTTGAGCGCGAGATTGCGCACCGCATGCATGGCGACCTTGGCAAACAGGCCATCCCGCGTCTGGGTGAGCACGGCCATGAGAATACGGGTAACGCCGTAAATCACAGTCAGGAGGATCGGTGCACGCCAGATCCAGGATCCATCGGTTGCCGCGGCCTCTGCACCCTGCGCCCCCGGGTTCGCGACCGCGACAAGCGCGTCCGTCGCCCATTTAAAGGCGAACGGCGTAACCATGGTCACGCCTTTGGCGACGAGCAGCAGGCCGAAGGCCAGAAAGACCCGTCGCTGCAGGTCCTTACGGCCATGGGGCCACAGATAAGGCCAAAGCTTCGACCATGTGTCGGCCAAGCCACCGGGTTTGCGCGGAGAGGCGCTCGTCGTGGGAACGGCAGTGTTGGGGGGCATTTTCAGAGAATCCGAATGTCGCGTCGGCTCTCGATATAGGCGATGCCGCCGCCGAATTCACCCTGCCTGACCACGATCAGTTGGTCTTGTTGTCCTGATGGTTGGGCAAAACGAAGACTTGTCCCGGATAAATCAGGTTCGGATTGCGAATCTGGTCCTGATTGGCCCCGTAAATGACTGTGTAGCGCACACCCTGGCCGTAGATTCGCTGGCTAATCCGCCAGAGGTTGTCGCCTCGGGAGACGATGGCCGTGTTGATGTTCGGGATCACGACGGTTCCCGCGGCCGCGACTTGGGCCTCGGATGCCGGCTTCTCCGTCTTCTGCTCCGCGGCCACACGAGCTTCCGGCTCTGCGGAGGCAACCTGCGCCGGTACATTGAAGCCGACTTCGGCGCGGGATTTCACCTGGCCGGAGACCGGGTCCACATCGTCGAGGCGAATCCGGTAGTCGCCGGGCCGCACGCCGCTGCCGATGGAGAAGGACAGCTTGCCGTCCCCACCCGCGCCACCGGGAGCGATGAGGCTCTCGTTGAGATAGAGGCGGACCGTCGCGCCCGGAGCCGCCTGGCCGGAAACGAAGAG
>JAZQRG010000383.1:0-3657 GCA_045629445.1 Mycetocola sp.
GTACCTCGAATCTCGTGCCGAGCGCACGGCATCCGTTTCATCTGCTGCACCAATCTCGAACCCTGTGGAGGCAACCCATTAGCGAGCAGGCAACCAGCCAGCGCCCCGTCCTCGTCGTCGACTTCGGCGCCCAGTACGCTCAACTCATCGCACGTCGGGTGCGCGAAGCCGGGGTTTACTCCGAGATCGTGCCCCACTCGATCAGCGCCGCTGAAGTAGCGGAGAAGAACCCGGTCGGGATTGTTCTCTCGGGCGGACCGTCGAGCGTCTACGAAGACGGAGCTCCAGCGCTCGACTCGAAAATCTTCGACCTCGAGGTGCCGACACTCGGCATTTGCTACGGCTTCCAGGTCATGGCACGTGCACTCGGTGGCGAGGTGGCGAACACCGGCCTGCGCGAGTACGGATCGACCGACGCCTCTCTCTCGCCGGACGGCGGCGTTCTGCTCGACGGCCAGCCCGCCGACCAGACCGTGTGGATGAGTCACGGCGACTCGGTCGCGAAAGCGCCTGAGGGCTTCACCGTCCTCGCGTCGACCGCATCAACACCTGTCGCTGCGTTCGGCAACGACGAGCGCAAGCTCTACGGCGTGCAGTGGCACCCCGAGGTCAAGCACTCGGCCTACGGCCAGAACGTGCTCGAGAACTTCCTGCACCGTGCCGCCGGCATCCCCTCCGACTGGAACCCCGGCAACGTCATCGCCGAGCAGGTTGAACGCATCCGTGCACAGATCGGCACCGGCAAGGTCATCTGTGGCCTCTCCGGTGGAGTGGACTCAGCCGTTGCGGCCGCACTCGTGCACAAGGCCGTCGGTGACCAGCTCGTCTGCGTCTTCGTTGACCACGGTTTGCTGCGCCAGGATGAGCGGAAGCAGGTGGAGGAAGACTATGTCGCCGCTACCGGCGTCCGTCTGATCACGATCGATGCCCGCGAGCAGTTCCTGAACGCCCTCGCCGGAGTCAGCGACCCCGAGACCAAGCGGAAGATCATCGGACGCGAATTCATCCGCACTTTCGAGAAGGCGCAGGCGGACCTCATCGCCGAGTCGCTCGAAGATGACGGCGACCCCATCGCATTCCTCGTTCAGGGCACCCTGTACCCCGACGTCGTCGAGTCGGGCGGAGGATCCGGTACCGCAAACATCAAGAGCCACCACAACGTCGGTGGACTGCCCGACGACCTCACCTTCGAGCTCGTCGAACCACTTCGCACGCTGTTCAAGGACGAGGTCCGCGCCATCGGCCGCGAACTCGGTCTGCCCGAAGTCATCGTCGGCCGCCAGCCGTTCCCCGGCCCAGGCCTCGGAATCCGCATCGTCGGCGAGGTTACCGCTGAGCGCCTTGAACTGCTGCGCAAAGCGGATGCCATCGCGCGACACGAACTGTCGGCCGCCGGTCTCGACAACGAGATCTGGCAGTGCCCGGTTGTGCTGCTCGCCGATGTTCGCTCGGTCGGTGTGCAGGGAGACGGACGCACCTACGGGCATCCGATCGTCCTTCGCCCGGTCAGCTCTGAGGACGCCATGACGGCGGACTGGACGCGGCTGCCGTACGACGTGCTCGCAAAGATCTCGAACCGGATCACCAACGAGGTGGATGGTGTCAACCGCGTCGTTCTCGACGTCACGTCGAAGCCACCGGGAACTATTGAGTGGGAGTGATTGTCGGGTGAGGAGCGAACATTTTGCTCCTCAGCTCAGACAATGACGATTTCAGGACCGGCTCGCTGAGCCGGTCCTGTTTCGTTTAACCGAGGCGCCGAGTCAGAGGACGAGCCGGTCCTGAAATCGCCATAACTCGGCACCCCGCAAAACGCTCGCTCCTCACGGTGCCGTGGGGCGGGCTGGACCGGTCGGTCTGAGAAAAGGAAAACGCGGCGGGGGAAGGACGGCGGGCGTCCTGGAGTCCTTGTGCCGGGGCTATTTCCTTATCTCGGAGCGGGCGAGGCCTTCCGTGGGTCGGGCGTGGATGAGGCCTTCCGCGGGGTCGGCGTCGGGGACAGCGGCGGCGTGTAGGTGTCGGCGCGCACGAGAATGACTCCCGCGAGGATGCCCACGCCTCCGAGCAGCTGGAGCGGGCCGGGCAGCTCGGCCAGCAGCAGCCACGACACGAGCACGGCGAAGACGACCTCGGAGAGCCCAACGAACGAGGCGATCCGGGTGCCGAGTCGAGCCGTCGCGATGATGCCAGTGACGTACGCGGCCGCCGTCGAGATGAGCGCAAGCGAGATCAGCGGCACGAACCAGGGCAGCTCGAGCTCGAGCAGGGTGACGTCCGCCGTCGAGAAGGCGAGCGGCAAGAGCCCGATCAGGCCGCAGATGGCGACGACGACAGTTCCGACGACGAGGCCGCCGCCGGCGAGCACGAGGGGTGGAAGGTCGTCGCTGATTTTCGTGCTGAGCACGAAGTAGGTTGCGAGTGAGACCGCGGCGAGGAGCGCCCACGCGACTCCGATCGGGTTCACCGTCTGGGCGCCGGTGAGGTCGAGCACGAGTACCATGCCGAGAATCGCGACGATCGTGCCCACGATGGTGCGGGCGCCTGGCCGCCTCCTCGTCTGCGCCCAGACGAGGAGAACGAGCAGGACGGGCGCGAGGTACTCGATGAGAAGTGCAACGCCAACGGACATGTATGAGACCGCGTTGAAGAAGCCGACCTGGGCACCGGCGATCGCTACCGCACCGTAGATCGCGATCGTGGTTCCGTTACGGCGCAGTGTTGCCCACCGCCCCCGCATCAGGAGAAGGGTCGGAATCAGCAGGATGACCGCGGCGCCGCCGATTCGGACGAGGGCAGCAGCACCCGGGGACCATCCCGCCTCCATAAGCGACTTGGCGAACGGTCCACTGAGCGCAAACATCAGCGCGCTCGCGAGGGCGATCGCGATGCCGCTTGCTTGTCCGCGCGGAGCTGGCCGAATGGCATCCGTTCGTGTTGCTGTGGTGTGTGAAGAGACCATCTGGTTCGCGCGACCCGGGCCGCTCTGCTTCCTGTCAGGAGTAAACTGCGTTATGGTCATGACACTAGTCCCGCCCGCTGTCAGGAGTCAACATGCTTTTTGCACATGACACAGAGGTGTCGTTGATGACGACCGCCGCGCTCATCAACACGCTGCCGGGTGCCTCGCACAGCGGGGAAGACGAACTGTCGACCATCGAGCAGCTCACCGCCTTTCTCGACCGATTCGAATTCACGGGTTCGCGCGCCGGCGACCAGGCCGAGCTCGACGAGATGCGGGCACTCCGCGGTCGGCTGCGTGAGCTCTGGACGCGCGACGAAGAGGACGTTGTCGCCCTCGTCAACCAGCTCCTCAGCGAAGCAGATGCGCTGCCTCAGCTCGTACGGCACGACAACTGGGACTGGCACATCCATGCGACGAAGCCGACCGAGGCCGTCGCGACGCGAGCGCAGGTTGAGGCGGCGATGGCGGTCGTCGACCTCGTCCGAGCCCAGGAGCTCTCCCGGCTCCCCGAGTGCGCATCCGAGGACTGCACAGCGGTCGTCGTCGACCTGTCGCGCAACCGTTCGCGCCGCTACTGCGACGTCGGCAACTGTGGAAACCGCGCACACGTTGCCGCTTACCGCGCGAGGCAGCGAACCGCGTAAGCGACAGCATCCGTCCTCCTGAAACGGATGCCGTCGGCCCCGATCATCCTT
>JAZQRG010000384.1:0-8415 GCA_045629445.1 Mycetocola sp.
CCGACAGCGTCGTCGCCGACGAGGATGTGCCCTGGAAGAAATCGGGGCCGAGTCGTGCGTCGGAGCGCCAGCGCCAGATCCTCGAGGGCGAGCCGGTGACGGCGCCCCCGTTCGACCTCGAAGCCACCTGAGCCTCTCGAAGCTGTCTGAACCTCGCGACGCCGTCTGAACCTTTCGACGCCACCTGAACGTCAGCCTGTCACGGCATGCCGCAGGCTGACCGTACGAAGTCGTAGAGGGCATTCCTCGTTGGGTCGTCGACCGGATACCGGTAGAAACCGTCCACTCCGTTTACGGTGACGCCGATGACCAGCACGGTGCCGATCTTGTCTTCCGCGATCGCGTGCGGGTCGCACCGAGCCGGTCTGATACCCAGGGTGACGTCCTGTACGCCGGATGCCGCTGTGACGGTGACGTCGATGGGCCAGACTTCGGCTCCGTCCTCGGTGGCGATCAAGGGAGTGGACGATACCGAGCTGAGCTGAACCGTGCCATTCCCGCCGGTCGGGGTAAACCGCAGGGTGAGCCGGGCGATGGCGTCCCGGCCCACTCCGTCGACAGTGAGTGACCCCGCGGTCGACACCGCGGAGATGCGGTCGACGCGCTCGGTCACGCAGCCCGTCTCGTGCAGCCGGGGGAGTGTGCCGAGCGGGTCGGTTGGGGCTGCCTCGACGGCCGAACCGCCAATCTCGATCGACAGCGCCGGCGGGTCGCCGGGCTCGACGTCACACTCGAGCGGAGGGACGGTGGTGCGCAGATCCACGGTGCGGCCGGACGACAGGTCGGTGGAGCCGCTCCAGAGCGCCCGTTCGGCGAAACCAGGCCAGGACAGGGAAGCATCTGACAGGTCGATGTCTTCGGTGCTCCCGTTGACGACGCGAAGCACCAGCGTCCCGCTCGTGTAGTCGGTGCGCCCCTGCATCACCTCGAAGCGGATGCCGTCTGGCAGCGAATTGGGAGCCGGCGCGCAGCCAGCGAGAAGCGCGAGGGAAAGGCAAGCAATCCCCGCAGCCACCCGTCGCCACACCACAGCATCGTCCGATCAGACCGGTGCGAGCCCGAGCCTGCGGCCGGAGAGGTTCCTGCCGCGCGAGACCAGCTGGTCGGCGATGGACCTGATGGCGACGCTCGCCGGGTCGAGGGGAGCGGAGAGAACGACCGGAACGCCGGTGTCGCCGCCTGAGCGGAGGGGGACGCTGAGCGGAACGCTGCCCAGGAGCGGGACTTCCGGTGCTTCTGGGGTGGCGCTCAGCCGACGCGCGAGTTCCGCGCCCCCGCCGCTGCCAAAGAGGGAGAGGACGGTGCCGTCCGGCTGGACGAGGCCTGCCATGTTCTCGATGACGCCGATGACCTTTTGACCGGTCTGGCGCGCGACGATCCCGCTGCGTTCGGCAACGTCAGCGGCGGCTGGCTGCGGCGTCGTCACGACGATAACCTCAGCGTTCGGGAGCAGCTGCCCCAGCGAGATCGCAACGTCGCCCGTCCCCGGCGGCAGGTCGATCAGGAGTACGTCGAGGTCACCGAAGTAGACGTCGGTGAGGAACTGGTTGATCGTGCGGTGCAGCACCGGACCGCGCCAGGCGACGGCCTGGGCGGGCTGGCCCGCCGCCGGGTGGAGGAACATACCGATCGAAATGACCTTCACGCCGAAGCCGATCGGCGGGAGGATCATGTCGCCCACCTGTGTCGGTGACGTAATCGCACCAGCGCTCGACGTGGCATCCGTCAATCCGAGCAGCCCGGGGATGGAGAAGCCGTGGACGTCAGCGTCAACGATGCCGACGCTGAGGCCGCGTGACGCCAGCTCGGCCGCGAGGTTGGCGGTGACCGTCGACTTGCCGACGCCGCCCTTCCCGCTCGTCACGGCGTAGACCTTCGTCAGGGTGCCTGGGCCGAACGGCATCCCCCGCGCTGCTTTCGGTCCGCGAAGCGACTCGGTGAGGGCACGCCGCTCGTCAGGAGTCATCACGCCGACGGCGATGCTCGTGCCCGTAACGCCGGGAACCCCGGCGACCGCTGCGGTGACATCCCGTTCGATCGCCGTAGCCGCCGGGCAGCCCACGATCGTGAGTTTGATGGCGACGGATGCTGCGCCGGTTTCGGACACCGCGATGTCGCCGACCATGCCGAGTTCGGTGATCGGCTTGCGGATCTCCGGGTCGATCACCGTGCTCAGAGCGCTCGCGATGCGGCGTTCGAGGTCAGCGAGAGGCATCGGGTTTGTCCTTCTCGAGTTCCTCGAGAAGCGACCGGAGTTCCTGCCGGATGAAGTCCTTCGACGCCATATCCTTCATGGCGAGGCGCAGGGCGACGACCTCGCGGGCGAGGTACTCCGTGTCGTTGAGGTTGCGTTCGGCGCGCTGGCGGTCCTGTTCGATCTGGACCCGGTCGCGGTCGTCCTGGCGGTTCTGCGCGAGCAGGATCAGCGGGGCAGCGTATGACGCCTGCAGCGACAGGATCAGGGTCAGCGCGGTGAAGCCGAGGGCGGCTGAGTCGAACCGGAAGTCCTCGGGACCCCAGGTGTTGTACGCGATCCACACGAGGCAGAACAGCGTGAGCCCGGCGAGGAAGGCCGGTGTTCCCATCGCCCGGGCGACCCACTCGGTGAACCGACCGAACCGGTCGCTCGACTCACGATTGCGTACAGGGAGCATTGACGTGCGAAGGCCCTTGGGGGCGTCAAGGCGTACGTCGTTCTTGCGGTTCCTAGCCATGGATCGCCCTCCTTCCCTGTGGTTTGTGCGTGATTACCGGTTCGTCGTTCTGACTTCGCCAGTCTTCAGGCAACAGGTAGTCGAGGACATCGTCAATTGTCACCACCCCGACGAGTCTGTGGGTGTCGTCGACGACGGGGACGGAGACGAGGTCGTAGCTCGCCAGTGTCCTGGAGACCTCGGCCGCTGACGCTTTGGCCGTTACCGGATCGAGGCTCTGGTCCATGATCGCGCCGAGCCGCTCGTGTGGCGGGTAACGCAGCATCCGCTGGAAGTGGACGATACCGAGATATCGTCCGGTCGGTGGTTCGTAGGGCGGGAGGGTCACGCAGACCGCTGCGCCGAGTGCGGGCGGAAGCTCGGGCCGGCGAATGAGGGCAAGCGCCTCAGCGACGGTCGAGTCTGCGGAGAGGATGACCGGCTCGGTGGTCATGAGCCCGCCAGCGGTGTCAGGTGCGAACGCGAGGAGCATGCGAACGTCGTCGGCTTCCTCCGGCTCCATGAGTTCGAGCAGGTGCTCACCGCGTTCAAGGGGGAGCTGAGCCACGAGGTCTGCTGCGTCGTCAGGCTGCATGTGGTCGAGGACGTGGGCGGCGCGTTCATCGCCGAGCTGGGTGAGGATGCCGACCTGGTCGGTTTCTGGCATCTCCTCGAGCGCGTCGGCGAGCCGGTCGTCGGAAAGTTCTTCGACGACCTCGATCATGCGGTCCTGCGGCAGGTCGAGCAGGGTGTTCGCGAGGTCGGCTGGCTTCAGGTCGGAGTAGGTAGCAATGAGCTGTTCCGCTGACTGAGCCTGGGACCCGGTGTGCTTCTCGCGGATCTCGCGCCAGGTCGCGAAGGTCGTCGTCCCCTTGGCGAACGGAGACGGAGACAGCTTCGGCCGCCGCACAAAGTACTGGCTCACCGCCCATGCGCCAGGGCCAACTTCTTCGATGGCGACGTCCTCGATGGTCGCGTCACCCGATCCGTCAACGAACTCAACCCGTCGCCCGAGGAGTTCCGCGATGACGCGGACCTCACCGCCCCGCTGTTCGAAGCGGCGAACGTTGATGAGTCCGGTTGTGATGATTTGTCCTGAGGCGATGGAGGTGACCCGGCCGATCGACACGAAGACGCGTCGTTTTCCGGGGATTTCCACGATGAGGCCGACAACGCGGGGCGGGTCGTTTTTTCGGTAGACCACGAGCACATCACGCACCTTGCCCACACGGTCGCCCGCTGGGTCGAAGACTGTGCACCCGGCCAGCCGGGCGACGAATACTCTCGATCCACTCACCCCTCTAACTTAGTGCCGTTCCCTGAACAGAGGGCGGCAGAGTGCCGAAGGCTGCGGTTCAGGGGCACCGGTGTGAGAATGGGAGGGTGAGCAATCCACAACAGCGCCGAGGCGCAGACAAGTACCCATTCGAAGCCATGATTCCGCGTGGGGAAATCGTCGCCACTTTCGAGAGCTACCGCGAGGCCCAAAGCGCGGTTGACGTGCTCGCCCAGGGCGACTTCCCGGTGAAGCAGGTGTCGATCGTTGGCGACGGGCTCAAGAGTGTTGAGCGGGTGACCGGTCGGCTGAGCTACGGGCGCACAGCAGGGGCAGGTGCGCTGAGCGGCGCCTGGCTCGGACTCTTCTTCGGGCTCCTGCTGATCATCATCAACCCGGCTGCTGACCTCACGTTCGTGGGAGCCGCGGTTCTCATCGGTGCGGCGTTCGGCATGATGTTCTCGGTTGTGTCATACGCCCTCAACCGGAGACGCCGTGACTTCACCTCGGTGATGCAGGTCATCGCAACGAGCTACGCAGTGACCGTCGCCCCCGAGCTGGCGAACCGAGCGCGCAATCTGCTCGAGAGCGCCCCGACGAACCAGTAGAAACCGGTCGCCGTACCGGCATCCAGACACACGAAAGCCCCGCCGGAAGACGGGGCTTTCGTCGTTGCGGCCGTGGTCAGGTGCTAAGCGTTGAGCTTCGCGATCCAGGCCTCGACCTCGTCAGCGGTGCGGGGGATCGCTGAGGACAGGTTCTCGGCGCCCGAAGCGGTGACGAGGATGTCGTCTTCGATGCGAACACCGATGCCGCGGAACTCCTCCGGAACGCTGAGATCGTCCGGCTGGAAGTAGAGCCCTGGCTCGATCGTGAAGACCATGCCTTCCTTGAGCTCGCCGTCGTGGTACATCTCACGGCGTGCCGCAGCACAGTCGTGAACGTCGAGGCCGAGGTGGTGGCTGGTGCCGTGCACCATGTAGCGGCGGTGGAATTGCTTCGAGACCTCGAGCGACTCTTCGGCGGTGACCGGGAGCATGCCCCACGCCGCCGTGTGCTTCGCGATGGTCCTCATCGCCTCAGCGTGGATATCCCGGAACAGGATGCCGGGACGCACGATCGCGAACGCCGCATCGGCGGCTTCCCGCACGGCTTCGTAGACCGCGCGCTGCACGTCGGTGAACCGGCCGCTGGCCGGAAGGGTGCGGGTGATGTCGGCGGTGTAGAGGGTGTCGACCTCAACGCCTGCATCGACGAGCATGAGGTCGCCGGGGACGACGGGGCCGTCGTTTCGGGTCCAGTGCAGGATGCAGGCGTGCGGACCAGAGGCGGCGATGGTGTCGTAACCGACGGCATTCCCGTCGAGCCGGGCCCTCGTGTAGAAGACTCCCTCGACGACCCGCTCACCGCGTTCCGACGCGGTGATCCTCGGGAAGTCGGCGATGACGTCGCTAAAGCCGCGTGCCGTCGCATCGACGGCGAGCCGGATCTGCTCGATCTCGAACGGGTCCTTGACGAGACGGATCTCGGAGAGGAACGTCGTCAGTTCGGCGTCCTCTTCAACTGTGATGTCGGCATCCGTCGCCTCGAAGCTGTCAAGAGGGGCCGTTGCGATGCCGAGGTCTGCGGCGACCTGCTCAAGCGACGGGCGGGGTCCGATCCAGAACTCGCCGATGGCGGGGTTCGCGTAGAACTCGTTCGAGGTGCGGTCGGCGCGTTCGCGGAAGTACAGCGTTGCGTCGTGGCTCTCGCCAGACGGCTCGAGGACGAGAACGGAGTCCGGCTCGCTGTCTGCGCCCCATCCGGTGAGGTGCGCGAATGCGGAGTGCGCCCGGAACGGGTAGTCGGTGTCGTTTGACCGCTGCTTGAGCGAGCCGGCGGGCACGACGATGCGCTTGCCGGTGAACGCCGCTGAGACGAGCGCACGGCGCTTCGCGGCGAACGGAGCCTGCGCGCGGGGCTCGGGAAGCACGTCGACGCGGTCTGCCCAGTTCGACCCGATGTAGTCCTGGAACTCGCTCGATGCCGGTGTTGTCGAGCGGTTCGAGGTGCCACGCGGTTCTTCGCTCGTGGTTTCTTCGCTCGCCGGTGCGATGCCGGTTGCGGTGGACTGGGTCGTTTCGCTGGGGTTCTGCATCCCCCCATTCTCCACCCCTTCGCTGTGAGGAGCGAGGGCGCGCCTGGGTCGGCAGCAGAACCGGGTCAGCCCGTCGCGCTCGTTCGACTGAGCTGCACGATCACCGGTCGGTGGTCGCTGCCTGTTCCGTCGGCCTCCGTCACGACGCGCATGCCAGTGACACTCCACTCCGGGGTCGCCATCACGTGGTCAATGGGAGCGCCGAGAAGTGCGGGGATGCTGCTCGGCCAGGTGCCGACTGCTCCGTTGCCGGATGCCCTCCCTGCGTCGATGCAGTTGCCGAGCGTCGCGCCGTCTGTCGCGCCAAGGCCAGCCATGTTGTCGACCGTCGCGTTGAAATCGCCGGCCATGATGACGTCACCCGTTTCACACTGTGCCGAGAGCCACTCCAGGTCGTCACGCCAGTTCTCCATCTGGCCGGCGATCGGAGCGACGGCGTGTGCGGCGACGATGGTGGGGCCGGTGCCATTGATGGGTTTCACGATGACGGTCGGAAGAACCTTGGTGTTCTCGTTGCGTTCCTCATTGCTCGTGACCTTCGTGTAATCGCCGAGGTCGGGACTGACGAGGACCGTTGTTGATCGGGCGGGTGAGATCTGGTCGAACCACTCGGTGTGCACCCACATCGGCCTGCCAGCATCGCGCATTGCCTCGGCGATCTCGATTCCGGTCTCCTGGGTGGTCTCAGGCAGCGAGATGACGTCGGCACCCGACTCGACCGCGAGGCTCGCGACGGCGGCTGAACCCGGTGCGTCACCGAGCGTGTTCCAGGACAGGACGGTGATTGAGTCCGGGGTCTTCTCTGCAAAGGCTGTGTCGCCGAAACCGCGGTCGGCGAGGATGAAACCGTTCACGGCAACGAAAACGATGAGTAGCACTGTGAGAGTTCCGGCGAAGGCACGGAGGGGTTTCGCGAGAGCCAGGAGAGCGAATGCGACGACGGCGACCACCGAGAGCGCGGTGACGAGTGATCGCATACTCGTGACCTGGGCGAGGATCCAGGTGGTCTGTAAGTCGAAGAGTTCCGGCCAGGTGATGATGAGCAGGAGAACAGCGACCGCGATGGTCACGACGGCGCCGAGGAACTTGAGCATTATCCGGCCACACTACCGACATCGGACTGGGAGGAGGCTTCGCGTGCGTGGTGTGTTCCTGTGAGCCATACACTGGCTCTATGTCAGGGGATACGTTGTTCCGTGGGCCGAGTGACCTGCATACGCACTCGCGGGTGTCCGACGGCACGGAATCACCGTCGCGACTCGTGCGTGAGGCCGCCGCTGCCGGCCTTGGAACCGTTGCGCTCACCGACCACGACTCCACAGCCGGGTGGCATGAGGCCGGGGCCGAGGCGCGACAGCAGAACATCACCTTCATTCCCGGAATGGAATTCAGCACGCGCTTCGGTTACAAGAGCGTGCACCTTCTCGCATACCTCTTCGATCCGCTGTCAGCAGACCTCGTTGCTGAGACCGCCCGCATCCGCGAATCACGGCTGAAGCGAGCGGAGTCGATCGTCCGCCGCATCGGCGTCGATTACGCCCTCGACTGGGACGACGTTCTCGCCCAGACCACGCCAGGTGCAACGGTTGGCAGGCCCCACATCGCCGACGCGCTCGTCGCGCGTGGCCACGTACCGACACGCAGCGAGGCCTTCACCGGCATCCTGCACCCCCGTAACGGCTATTACCTGCCGCACTATGCCCCCGACCCGCTTCTCGCCGTCGAGCTCGTGCGACGAGCGGGGGGAGTGCCGGTGATCGCGCACCCCGCAACCCGCGGCCGCGACGCCATGATCGACGAGGAGCACCTGTCGAAGCTCGTGGACGCCGGGCTGTTCGGCCTCGAGGTGGATCACCGCGAGAACACCGAGGACGGCAAGGTGCGGTTGCGGGAGCTGGCCGCGAAGTTCGGGCTCGTGCTCACCGGGTCGAGTGACTACCACGGTGCGGGTAAGCCCAACCGGCTCGGCGAGAATACGACACCGGATGACGTGGTTCGGGCCATCATTGCCGAGGGGACCGGGTCAGAACCCGTGTACCCGTCGAGCAGCGCGGAGAAGCTCCCGGGCTGACCCGGCGCCCTCCCGGGTCGTGTCTGGTCGTTTCGGGTGGAAAATCGTGGGGGCCGACGGGGTATGGGCCGTGGGCGCTCGGTTTTTCCTCCCGAAACGACGGTTGGTGTCCGTGCCGCCACGTCGGGGCACGGTGCAGGAGCGCCGCCACGTTCGGGCCCGGTACAGAAGCGTCGCCGCGTCCGGCCGGGTATTTTCTCCTCAGCTCAGACAATGGGAGGAAGGGGCGGGGCTCTGG
>JAZQRG010000385.1:0-5967 GCA_045629445.1 Mycetocola sp.
ACCGCTTGGCCTCCGACTTGTCGCGTCGCTCGCGAGCACCGGCATCCGTCGCCAGCCGGTGGGCCATGCCAACGTGACTCTGCGCCAGCCGGGCGGCGCGTTCGGCGGTTTCGGCATCGACACCGTCTCGGCGGGCGATCAGCCCGGCGACCTCGTCGACCGATGGCACGCGCAGGCGAATCGCACGCACGCGAGACCGGATGGTGGGAATGAGATCGGCTTCACTCGGCGCGCACAGCACCCAGACGGTGCGTTCGGGCGGCTCTTCGAGCGCCTTGAGCAGGACGTTCGAGGTGCGCTCGGCCATACGGTCGGCGTCTTCGATGACCATCACCCGATACCTGCCGATCGCCGGTGAGAACTGCGAACTGCGCACAAGTTCACGAACCTCGTCGATCTTGATGATGACGTTCGAGGTAGAGAGGACGGTGAGGTCGGGGTGAGTGCGCGCGTCGACCTGCCGAGCGGTCACCGGGTCGCCGTCGGGCTCAGAACTCAGCAGCGCCGATGCGAAAGCGTAGGCCAGGTTCGAGCGGCCAGAACCGGGCGGGCCCGTGATGAGCCAGGCGTGAGTCATCGAGCCATGAGCGTCGTCACCACGGTCAGACGCAGCGTCGCGCAGCAGCGAGACAGCATCGCCCTGCCCAATGACGTCATCCCAGGTGGCCATGCCCCCAGCCTACCCGTGGCAACTGACACCGACCCGCGCGACCGCCCCGCGCGCAGGGCGGTCGCCGTGAGATGCCGCATTTCGTTGCCCGTGCGCGCCTTGAACGACACAGCGCGGCAACTCACTCAGCTGAGCGACGAATTGTGGCAGGTCAGACGCTGGGCGCCTGCTCGAGAAGTGACGACACCCGTGAACGGATGCTGTCAGCGAGCGATTCGACGCTCGCCGTGGCATCCAGCACCAAGAATCGCTCGGGTTCGGCGGCAGCAAGCTCGAGGTAGACCTCGCGCACGCGGCGGTGGAACGCCGACTTCTCCGCCTCGAGGCGGTCGTACCGGGTGCGCGATGCATCGAGCCGCAACCGAGCCGCGTCTTCATTCAGGTCGAGCAGCACTGTCAGGTCGGGCAGCAACCCGCCGGTCGCCCACATCGACAGCTGCCGGACCTCATCGATACCGAGGTCGCGCCCGGCACCCTGGTAGGCAAGTGACGAGTCGATGTATCGGTCCTGGAGAACCACTTCACCGCGCTCGAGAGCGGGTCGCACTTTCGTCGCGATGTGGTGCGCACGGTCGGCGGCGTACAGCAATGCCTCTGCCCTCGGTGCGATGTCGCCGCGGTGGTGCAGCACGATCTCCCGCACCTCGACGCCGAAGTCGGTGCCGCCCGGCTCCCGGGTGCGTACGACAACGCGATCCTGATCGAGTAGCCACTTCTCGAGCTCAGCGGCCTGGGTGGATTTGCCCGAGCCGTCACCACCCTCGAGGGTGATGAACAGCCCGGGGTATCCGTCTGTCGATGCCATTCTTACTCGGCGACCGGGGTGGCAGCCTTCGAAGCGGCAGCCTTCTTCACCGCGGGCTTCCGAGCCGCCGGTGTCTTCGTCGAGACTCCGGTCTTCGATGCTGCCGCTGCCTTCGCTGCCGCGGCTGCCGTCGGCTTCTTCACGGTCGTTGTCGCCTTCTTCGCAGCGGGCTTCTTCGCTGCAGGCTTCTTGGCCGCTGGCTTCTTGGCTGCTGCCTTCTTGCGCGGAGCAGCAGGCCCCTTGGCGCGCTTGTCGGCGAGCAGCTGCACGGCGCGATCGAAGTCAACATCCTCGACCGACTCGGCCTTCGGAATTGTCGCGTTGGTCACACCGTCGGTGACGTACGGACCAAATCGGCCATCCTTCACCTTGATCGGCTTGCCGCTGACCGGGTCAGCCTCGAATTCCTTGAGCGCACTCGACGCACGGCGGTTGCCGTACTTCGGCTGCGCGAAGATCTCGAGGGCAGCGGGCAGTTCGATCTCGAAGATCTGGTCTTCGTTCTCGAGGGATCGCGAATCGGTGCCCTTCTTCAAGTACGGACCGAACCGGCCGTTCTGTGCGGTGATCTCTTCACCAGACTCGGGGTCGACACCGACGACGCGCGGCAGGTCGAGCAGCTTGAGCGCCGTGTCGAGGTCGATCGAATCCAGCGACATCGACTTGAAGAGCGACGCCGTGCGCGGCTTGACCGCGGCGGCCTTCTTCTTCGCCGGCGCCTTCTTCTTCGGCGCATCGGTCACTTCACCCGTTGTCAGGTCGACCTTCTCCTCGGCGACCTCCGGCTCGGGTTCCACCTCGGTGACGTACGGACCGAAGCGGCCGTCCTTCGCGAGGATCTCCTTGCCGTTCTCCGGGTTCACGCCGATCACGCGGTCGGTGAGCACCGGGGCGTCGATGAGCTCCTGCGCCTTGGCGAGGGTGAGCTCATCGGGGGCAAGGTCTTCGGGGATGTTGATGCGGCGGGGAACAGCCGGTGACCCGTCCGCCTGTGCCGGCGCCGAGGCATCCGTCACTTCGAGGTAGGGGCCGTACTTGCCGATGCGGATCGTGACGGTGTCGCTCAGCCGCATCGAGTTGATCTCGCGGGCGTCGATCTCACCGAGGTTGTCGACGACGGTGCGGAGACCACGGTGGTCGTCGCCGCCGTAATAGAAGGACTTGAGCCACTCGGTGCGGTCCTGCTCGCCACCGGCGATGCGGTCGAGGTCTTCTTCCATCTCGGCGGTGAAGTCGTACTGCACGAGGTCGTTGAAGTGCTCCTCGAGCAGGCGGACGACACTGAACGCGATCCAGGACGGGATCAGTGCCTGCCCTCGCGCGGTGACATACCCGCGGTCGGTGATCGTCGCGATGGTCTGCGCGTAGGTCGACGGGCGACCGATACCCAGCTCTTCGAGCGTCTTGACGAGGCTCGCTTCCGTGTAACGCGGGGGCGGCGAGGTCTCGTGACCCTTGGCCTCGACATCGGTCAACTGCAACTTCTGACCCTCGGTCAGCGGCGGGAGCTTCGCTTCGCGTGCGGCATTGTCGGCCGCGTTGCGCTCTTCGTCCTGACCCTCTTCATAAGCGTGGAGGAATCCGCGGAACGTAATCACGGTTCCGGATGCCGTCAGTTCGGCGGTCTTGCCGTCTGCCTGCGCCTCGATGGTCACCGTTGCGGTTGAGCCCTTGGCGTCGGCCATTTGGCTGGCTACGGTGCGCTTCCAGATCAGCTCGTAGAGCTTGAAGTCCTGGCCACGAAGGCTGCCCGACAGCGATGCCGGGGTGCGGAAGGTGTCACCCGAGGGCCGGATCGCCTCGTGGGCCTCCTGAGCGCTCTTGTTCTTGCCGGCGTAGACGCGCGGCTTCTCCGGCACCGTGTCGGCTCCGTAAAGCGCGGTTGCCTGGTCGCGGGCAGCCTTGATCGCCTGGCCGGAGAGCGACGGCGAGTCGGTTCGCATGTAGGTGATGTACCCGTTCTCGTACAGAGACTGGGCAACGCTCATGGTCTGGCGTGCGGAGAAGCGCAGCTTGCGCGCGGCTTCCTGTTGCAGTGTCGACGTCGTGAACGGCGCGGCGGGACGACGCGAGTACGGCTTCGACTCCACCTTGGAGACGACAGCGGATGCCGCGGGGTCGGCGAGCGCCGCAGCGATCGCCTTCGCAGCCTGCTCATCGAGCGGGACGGCCTTCGACGTGAGCTTTCCGGTGTCATCGAAGTCGCGGCCGGTGGCGACGCGCTGGCCGTCGAGGCGAACGAGACGAGCTTCGAAGTGCGTTGACTCTGCATCGGGGGCGGCCTGGGCTGTGAGGTCCCAGTACTCGGCGGCGGTGAACGCGAGGCGTTCACGTTCGCGGTCGACGATCAGGCGGGTGGCGGCGGACTGCACGCGACCGGCGGAAAGACTGGGACCGACTTTGCGCCACAGAACGGGCGAAATTTCATACCCATATATACGGTCGAGGATTCGTCGGGTTTCCTGCGCATCAACGAGTGCAACGTCGAGGTCGCGGGTGTTGTCTTTCGCGGCGAGAATCGCGTCCTTGGTTATCTCGTGGAAGACCATCCGCTTGACCGGGACCTTCGGCTGCAGAACCTGAAGCAGGTGCCACGCGATGGCTTCACCTTCGCGGTCCTCATCAGTCGCGAGCAGGAGTTCGTCGGCGTTCTTCAGCGCTCGCTTGAGCTCTGCCACCGTCTTCTTCTTGTTGTCGGAGACCACGTAATAGGGCTCGAAGTCATTGTCGACGTCGACGGCAAACTTGCCGAACGCGCCCTTCTTGAGTTCGGCCGGCAGGTTCTTCGGCTCGGCGAGATCACGAATGTGTCCCACTGAGCTCAGAACCTCATAGCCCTCGCCGAGATACCCGGCGATGGACTTCATTTTGGTCGGCGACTCTACAATGACCAGCTTTTTTGTGCCTGGCACCCGACTCCTTTCGTCGTCCACACCATACACACCCTTTGCTGGGGAGCACCTAATCCCCGGCATCCCCAGAACACACGCGGGCGCGTCGCGTCACAAGCCACCTTGACTCTTGTAAAGGTAAAGGGAAAGAGCAGAATGGCTCTATGAGCGCATCAACAACGGGCAACTACACGGCAAAACTCACCGACGGGCCACTGGAGGGCAAGACGCTCGCGGCTGATTTCCTCGACTCTGGCGATCCGCGTCCGACAGTGGAGATCGCCGCTCAGGGCGGCAAGACCTATGTTTACGCACGCACTGCAGGCCAGGAGTTCGACGCCGAGGATTCGGACCGACCGAGCGCGGTCAACTATCGGTACCTGACGACGAACTTTGACGAGGCGTCCGACTCATAGATCGGGTTGCTTCCCTGGGCTCTGACCATCCCTGGCTTCTGAACGCGGTCAGGGTATGGCAGCGACAGCCTCGATTTCGACGAGTGCATCGGCACGCGCTGGCGTGACAGCGAGCACGGTGACCGCCGTCCTGCGATCGCCCCACACGGTATCCGTTGCCGCATACGCCTCGTGCGGGTCGACGCCCGCCGCGAGGTAAATCGTCAGCTTGACGACGTTCTCCGGGCCTGTTCCCGCCGCGGTGAGGACCGCGAGGACGTTGCGGAGCGCCTGCTCTGTTTGCGCGCCAAGCCCCGTCAACAGTTCGCCGGAGCTATCGGTGCCATTTTGGCCTCCGACATAGAGCGTTGCGCCAGCCGGTGCGATCATGCCCTGGGCGAACGCCGGGTTCTTGTGCATTTCCGGTGGGTCCACCTGGGTGACGAGAGTGGTCATGATCGGTCTCCTTTCGTGGTGTTTCCCCGAGTATCGCCCGCACTGGCGGCCGCGCGCTAGCCGCTTTGGATTGCAGTCGCCACGACCGGGCGAACGGGCCCTCTTCTTTCGTCCGCACCGAACCTGTCAACGCACCGCTGCATCGGGCGAACTCGTCGCCTCGTGTTCCGGAGGCCCTGCTCGCGCCTCGACGGTGACCGTCATGCCAAGAACGACCGCCGTCGCGGTGACGCGCGCCTCCATCGCGTCGAGAACGCACTCCCCCAGTTGCGCGCCGTTGAGTCTCGCCGCTTCGGCCGCATTCTCACAGGGGTAGCCGGCCGATAGGCCGGAGGCGGTATCCGCGGCAGCGAGCGCGGCGGCGTCAGCTGCGTTCGCGACGCGCTGTCGCAGTGTGAGCGCCTGGTTGAGAGGGAGCGCGAGCCCGGTGAGGAGCATCACGGCCGCGACAAGCATCACAATGAGAACCGAACCAGCGCCGTCGTCGCCAGCCACGCTGGCCTCAGCGGAAGTCGACACATTCTTCCCTTTCCCTTAAACCGCTGCTTCGAGCACTCGCCGGCATTCTCGTCGGTAAGCCTCACCAACCACGGGCCGTGGTGTCAGAGGCCACCGGCGAGGGCACAACTGGACGCACGGATCGTGAGTCCAGCCAGAGCCAGCGGACCAATGCCAGCCGGCGCTGAGAGCTCGGCGCACACGAACTCACCGGCCCTGGACGTCGTTACTTCGGCGGCTGGTGTCGCTCGA
>JAZQRG010000386.1:0-5520 GCA_045629445.1 Mycetocola sp.
GACCTCCGCCGTGACAGGGCGGCACGCTAACCAACTGCGCTACAGGGCCTTACTTATTTACTTTTCTTCAGTGTAGTAGTTACTGTGACCCCAACGGGATTCGAACCCGTGCTACCGCCGTGAAAGGGCGGCGTCGTAGGCCACTAAACGATGGGGCCGCGAGCCTTTGAGGGGCTCTGTAACTACCGAGAAGTAAGCATACGGTGCTCACACACCTTTTTGCAAAACGAGAGGGCGCCCGCATCAAAAACCGCGGAATTCCGGGCCTTACAACGACAAAACCCCGCACTCGATAATTCGGGTGCGGGGTTTCATCGAAAAAACGATGCGAAAAACGGATGCCTAGTGGCCGCCTTCTTCGCGGAGCTTGACGATTCCTGCTTCGATGATCGCTTCAGCTTCCTTCGCGTCGCCCCAGCCCTCGATCTTGACCCACTTGTTGGGCTCGAGGTCCTTGTAGCGAGCGAAGAAGTGCTCGAGCTCGTTGCGGGTCTGCTCAGGAACATCGGTGATGTCCTGAATGTGCGACCAGCGTGGGTCCTTGTACTGAACGCAGACAACCTTGGCGTCCGACCCTGCTTCGTCGCTCATGTTGAGCACGCCGACGGGGCGAACCTTGATGCCGACGCCGGGGAAGACCGGGTACTCGAGCAGCACGAGCGCGTCGACGGGGTCACCGTCGAGGCCGAGCGTGTTCTCGAAGTAGCCGTAGTCAACCGGGTAGGTGAATGCGGTGAACAGAACGCGATCCAGGTAGACGCGACCGGTTTCGTGGTCGACCTCGTACTTGTTGCGGCTGCCCTTGGGGATTTCTACGACGACGTCGTATTCGGCCATAAGTGTGTTCTCCCTTGTGTGAAAGTCTGGATTAACGTTACTTGATGCCCACAAACAGCAATTTCCGCCGTCAGCCGCTCGATCCAGCGGTCGCCGAGGTGCGCCTCGCCGTGCGCCAGTCGCTCGCCGATCACGTGCAGGCAGGCGAGCTCGTGCTGGTTGCGCTGAGCGGCGGCCCCGACTCGCTTGCCCTCGCCGCCGCGACGGCATTCGAGGCCGGCAAGCAGGGGATTCGCGCTGGTGCTGTCATCGTCGACCACGGACTTCAGGACGGGTCAGCGGATGCCGCGGAGCGCGCCGCAGTCCAGGCACGGGCCCTCGGCCTCGAACCGGTGGCCGTCACCCGGGTGAAGGTCGGCGATGCCGGCGGACCCGAGTCCGCCGCACGGGCGGCGCGCTACGAAGCCTTCAACTCCGCGCTCGACGCCGAACAGGCATCCGCTCTCCTGCTCGGGCACACCCTCGACGACCAGGCCGAAACAGTGCTCCTCGGGCTCGCTCGCGGTTCAGGAGCAGGGAGCCTCATGGGGATGGCACCTGTCGCCGGGCGCTATCTGCGGCCGCTGCTCGGCGTGCGGCGTGAGAGCACCCACGCCGCCTGCGCTGCCGAGAGACTGGAGTCGTGGACCGACCCGCACAACCGTGATCCCTCGTACACGCGGGTGCGGGTGCGCGAGAACGTGCTCCCTGTGCTCGAAAAGGAACTCGGCCCGGGCATCGCCGAAGCCCTCGCCAGGACCGCTGAGCAACTGCGGGAAGACACTGAAGCGTTCGACGCGATGATCGACGAGTTCATCGAGGAGATTTGCGAACCCGCGGAGGCGGGCATCGCTGTGTCCGTTGCCGCCCTCGCCGCGAACCCGGCGGCGCTCCGAAACCGGATCATCCGCATGGTCGCCCTCAGCGAGTTCGGGCGGTCGCTGTCGCGAACCCACACGCTCGCCATCGCCGCTCTTGTCACCGAGTGGAAGGGCCAGGGCCCCATCGATGTTCCCGGTTTCACCGTGACGAGGAACGGTGGCCTGCTCGAATTCTCGGCTCGGCCGTCGCGGGTAGGATAAATCCATGGAATCGAGCGATATTGCAGGCGACCTCACGACCATCCTCGTCACGGAAAAAGAGATTCACGACAAGCTGGATGAGCTCGCCGCACAGATCGACTCCGATTACGAAGGCAAGGACCTCCTCCTCGTCGGCGTGCTGAAAGGTGCCGTCATGGTGATGGCAGACCTTTCCCGCGCCATGAAGAAGCACGTGTCCATCGACTGGATGGCCGTCTCCTCATACGGCGCCGGCACGAAGTCGAGCGGTGTCGTGCAGATCCGCAAGGACCTCGACGCCGACCTCACCGGCCGTCACGTGCTCATCGTCGAAGACATCATCGACTCAGGGTTGACCCTGTCGTGGCTGCTCGAGAACTTTGCCTCGCGTGGCGCCGCGTCGATCGAGGTGTGTGCGTTGCTTCGCAAACCAAAAGCCGCCAAGGTCGAGATCGACTGCAAGTACGTCGGATTCGACATCCCCAACGACTTCGTCGTCGGCTACGGTCTCGACTTCGATGAGCGCTACCGCAACCTGCGCGACGTGGCGATTCTCGCGCCTCACGTCTACTCCTGACCCGCACCGTTCCCCTTGCGGCGAACACAGAGGCGCCCTCCAGCTTTCTGGCGATAACCTTGAGGCCACGGGGCGCGAGTCGTCTCGCCTTACCTTCAGAAAGGTGTTGGGCATCCGCTCATCCGCACTATGAATTTCAAGCGCATCTTCAAAGGCCCGCTTCCGTACATCCTGATCGCGGTCATCGTTTTCTTCGTGGGCTCGAGCCTGCTCAACGTCAATGGTTTCAAAGAGGTGACCACCGAACACGGGCTTGAGCTGCTTGCCGACGGCAAGGTCGACAAGGCGGTCCTCACTGAAGGTGACAACCGCGCTGACCTCACCCTGGCCAAGGCCGACGGTGACAACGGCAAACTGGTGCAGTTCTACTACATCAACGCGCGTGCAGCGGATGTCGTCGCGGCCGTTGACGATGCGTCTCTCGCTGATGGCTACAACGACGAGGTGCCTCAGCCCAACTTCTGGCTGTCAGCGCTCGGTTTGCTCCTTCCGCTGCTGCTGATCGGTGTCTTCTTCTGGATCATGCTGTCGAGCATGCAGGGTGGCGGCAGCAAGGTCATGCAGTTCGGCAAGTCGAAGGCCAAGCTCGTCTCGAAAGAGTCACCCAAGGTGACATTCGACGACGTCGCCGGCAGCGATGAGGCGATCGAAGAGCTCGAAGAGATCAAGGACTTCCTCAAGGAGCCTGCACGCTTCCAGGCCGTCGGCGCCCGTATCCCGAAGGGTGTGCTCCTCTACGGCCCTCCCGGAACCGGTAAGACCCTTCTCGCTCGCGCTGTTGCGGGTGAAGCCGGCGTTCCGTTCTACTCGATCTCGGGTTCCGACTTCGTCGAGATGTTCGTCGGTGTTGGTGCGAGCCGCGTCCGTGACCTGTTCCAGCAGGCCAAGGAGAACGCACCCGCCATCATCTTCATCGACGAGATCGATGCCGTCGGACGCCACCGCGGCGCCGGTATGGGCGGCGGACACGACGAGCGCGAGCAGACGCTCAACCAGCTGCTCGTCGAAATGGACGGCTTCGACCCCAAGGCGAACGTCATCATGATCGCCGCGACGAACCGTCCCGACATCCTCGACCCCGCACTTCTCCGCCCTGGTCGTTTCGACCGCCAGATTGGTGTCGACGCCCCCGATCTCAAGGGCCGCATGAAGATCCTTGAGGTCCACGCCAAGGGCAAGCCGATGTCAGAGAACGTCGACCTCGAGGTCCTCGCCCGCAAGACCCCAGGCTTCACCGGAGCCGACCTGGCCAACGTCCTCAACGAGGCAGCGTTGCTCACCGCGCGCTCCAACGCGCAGATCATTGACAACCGTGCCCTCGATGAGGCGGTCGACCGTGTCATGGCTGGACCGCAGCGTCGCAGCCGCGTCATGCGTGACCAGGAAAAGCTCATCACCGCGTACCACGAGGGCGGTCACGCCCTTGCCGCCGCGTCGATGCGCCACACGGACCCGGTCACGAAGGTCACGATCCTTCCCCGCGGTCGCGCCCTCGGATACACCATGGTGCTTCCGCTCGAAGACAAGTACTCGGTGACCCGCAACGAATTGCTCGATCAGTTGACCTACGCCATGGGTGGCCGCGTCGCCGAGGAGATGGTGTTCCACGACCCGACAACGGGTGCGTCGAACGATATCGAAAAGGCAACCGGAATCGCGCGCAAGATGGTCACCGAATACGGCATGAGTGCCAACGTCGGTGCGATCAAGCTCGGGCAGTCCAGCGGTGAGGTCTTCCTCGGCCGTGACATGGGACACCAGCGGGATTACTCCGAACAGATCGCCGAAGAGGTGGACTCCGAAGTGCGCTCGCTCATCGAGCAGGCGCACGACGAGGCATGGCAGGTCCTCAACGACAACCGCGACATTCTCGACCGTCTTGCCGCAGAACTGCTGGAGAAGGAGACACTCGACCACAACCAGCTGGCCGAGCTCTTCAAGGACATCAAGAAGCTGCCGCCGCGCCCGCAGTGGCTGTCGTCGACGAACCGTCCGATCTCTGAGCGTCCTCCGATCGCCGTTCCGATCACGAAGGCGCCCATCGACCCTGACGTGACCGACGGTGGCGTCCAGAGCGATTCGAGCAACACGCCGCTTCCGCAGTCCGACCCGGCAACGGCGTAGTCGCGATGGCGGGGGTTGATAAGCCTCGCATCGAGGCTGCTGTCGCCGAGTTGCTCGCGGCAATCGGGGAAGACACGGCGAGGTCCGGTCTCGAGCGCACACCCTCCCGCGTCGCCGAGGCATATTCCGAGTTCTTTTCCGGGATCGGTCGAGACCCGCTCGAACACCTGCGCGAGTCTGTGCCCGTCGGCGACGACGGCAATGGTGAAGTCGTGCTCCTGCGCGACATCACCTTCCGTTCGATCTGCGAACACCATCTCCTGCCGTTCCTCGGGAAGGCGCACGTCGCCTACCTGCCGAACGAGCGAATCGTCGGTCTCGGCAGACTGCCCCTCGTCGTCGACACCCTCGCGTCGAGGCCGCAGCTCCAGGAGCGACTGACCGAGCAGATCGCGGATGCTCTCGAGCAGGGTCTTGAGGCACGCGGCGTTCTGGTCGTGCTCGAGGCCGCGCACGGATGCGTGTGGGCGCGCGGCGCGAGGCAGACCGAGTCATCCACCGTCACCGTGGCAAGCCGCGGCGAACTCACCGACCCCGCCCGCCGGGCGGAGCTCTTCGCGATGATCGGTTCGGGCCAGGCGGACACCGCAGGTGCCTGAGCCGACCGACAGCCCCGGCCGAATGCTCGTCATGGGGATCCTCAACGTCACGCCTGACTCGTTCAGCGACGGGGGACAGTTCCTTGACCACGACTTGGCGATCAGTCACGCTCGGCACCTTATCGCCGACGGTGCAGACATCATCGACGTCGGCGGGGAATCGACCAGGCCAGGTGCGACGCGAATCGGCGTGACTGAGGAGCTGCGCCGCATTCTGCCGGTGGTCCGCTCGCTCGCAGCCGACGGCATCCGTGTTTCGGTTGACACCATGAACGCCGAGACCGCGCACGCGACGGTCGACGCTGGCGCAGAGTTCATCAACGATGTCTCGGGTGGCCTCGCT
>JAZQRG010000387.1:0-1983 GCA_045629445.1 Mycetocola sp.
CGTGATCACCCGTTATAACGGGTGATCACGCCCGGAACGGGTGATCTCGGCAGAGAAGAGGTCAGTTGCCGAGGAACTTCTGCAGGCTCGCGAGCTCTTCCGCCGTCGGTGCAGCTGAACCGGGGTTCGCGGCACCGCCGAGCCCGAAACCGGAACCTTCGGCAGCGGCGGGGGCGCCGAGCTTCGTACCCGAAGCGAGCGCGGCGTTCTCGGTGGCACGCTTCGCCGGGTTTCCGCTCTTGGAGCCCTTCTTCTTCGGCTGCTGCTTCTTGCCTCCAGCGCTGCGTGCTCCTGGGATCGGACCCATACCGGGGATCTGGGGCATGCCGCCCTTTGCGACCGTCTTCATCATCTTCGCGGCCTGCTCGAACCGGTTCACGAGGGCATTGACCTCGGTCACCGTCGATCCTGAACCGCGGGCGATGCGCAGACGGCGTGAACCGTTGAGGAGCTTCGAGTTCTGGCGTTCGGCGAGCGTCATCGACTGGATGATGGCCTCGGTGCGAACGATCTCACGCTCGTCGAATGAATCGAGCTGCTGCTTCATCTGGCCCATGCCGGGGAGCATGCCCATCATCTTCTTGATGGAGCCCATGTTGCGCAGTTGCTGCATCTGCTTGAGGAAGTCGTCGAGCGTGAAGCTCTCGGTCGAGAACTTCTCGGCCATGGCACGGGCTTCGTCTTCGTCGAACGCCTGCTGCGCCTGCTCGATGAGGGTGAGGATGTCACCGAGGTCAAGGATCCGGCTCGCCATCCGGTCGGGGTGGAACGGCTCGAAGTCGTCGAGGCCTTCACCGGTCGACGCGAAGATGATCGGTCGACCTGTGACGGATGCCACGCTCAGCGCGGCACCACCACGGGCATCACCATCGAGCTTCGACAGCACGACTCCGGTGAAGTCGACACCCTCCTGGAACGCCTGCGCGGTCTTCACAGCGTCCTGGCCGATCATCGCGTCGATGACGAAGAGCACTTCGTCCGGGTTGATGGCCTTGCGGATGTTCGACGCCTGCTTCATCAGTTCGGCGTCGACGCCGAGGCGACCTGCGGTGTCGACGATGACGGTGTCGTAGAGCTTGGTCTTCGCGTACGCGATCGAGTCCTTGGCGACGCGAACGGGGTCGCCAACGCCGTTGCCGGGTTCGGGAGCGTAGATGGCGACACCGGCCTGCTCGGCAACGACGGTCAGCTGGGTGACGGCGTTCGGACGCTGGAGGTCGGCAGCGACCAGGAGCGGGGTATGGCCGTCTTTCGCGAGCCACTTGGCGAGCTTGCCGGCGAGTGTCGTCTTACCTGCGCCCTGGAGACCGGCGAGCATGATGACCGTCGGCGGGTTCTTCGCGAACTCAAGCCGACGCTGCTGACCGCCGAGGATGGCGACGAGTTCGTCGTTGACGATCTGAACGACCTGCTGGGCCGGGTTGAGCGCTTTGTTGACCTCATCGCTGAGGGCACGTTCACGCACCTTGCCCGTGAATTCCTTGACGACGTCAAGCGCAACGTCAGCGTCGAGAAGCGCTCGACGGATTTCACGGACGGTGCCGTCGACGTCGGATGCCGAGAGCGAACCCTTCTTGCGAAGGTTCTTAAAAGTCTCGGAGAGCCGGTCTGAGAGGTTTCCAAAAGTAGCCATTTGAGATCCAGTTTACCGAGCATTGGCTGATGCTGTGGACGGCGACGCAAATGTCGTCACCGGGGTCATTCCGCGAGGCCGGAGTTCGCTGACAGCGCGTCGCGCAATTGAGCTCGGGTCGTGATACCAAGCTTCGGGAAGATCTTGTATAGGTGCCCGCCAACCGTTCGCGGTGACAGGTAGAGCCGGGCGCCGATCTGTTTGTTCGACAGGCCATCTGCCGCGAGCCGCGCTATCCGCATCTCCTGCTCGGTCAGGTCTGCGGTGCCAACGGCGATCTCCCTGTGACACGCGCGGAGCTCGCGCTGGACCCTGTCGCGCCATGCTCCGGCCTGGACACTCGCAAGGTC
>JAZQRG010000388.1:0-4422 GCA_045629445.1 Mycetocola sp.
GACGACTAATCCGGCCGGTTAACGAAACAGGGACCGAAGCTTTTCGCTTCGGTCCCTGTTCTGTGTGGAGCCGCCTGTGGGAATCGAACCCACGACCTTTTCATTACGAGTGAAACGCTCTGCCGACTGAGCTAAGGCGGCAGACCGAGACAAAAACCTCGATTCACCTGGACTGATCTAGGATTTAAGGCATCCCTGCAATCGTTGCTACCCCTTCACGATACCCGAAACCTGGGCTGATCTTGGTTTGACTGGCGTCATAAATGGCCAATAGATGGCGAGCGTCGAAATGAATGGCTGGACGACGGCGCAGAGACTCGGCTGCTGTAAGCCTGGCTGCTCACAATCGAGTTGCTTACGTAGCCCATCTGCAGATTAGGTATGGCGGGCAAAGCACAAGCGATGGATGTCGAGACCAAAAGCAAAGTTGCGGGAGTGGGCGCTGTCGGCCTCGTGGCCCCTCTCCCTGCTGCCTGCTCCCCCAACATGTGTCGCTTTAATCCGGAGGGGGCAACCTGGCCCACGGGTAACGGGCTGGAATCGGACTCGTCTTGCACGCGACCGGCACGTTCGCGTCTCGCAACCAACGAAGCCTGGATCGACTTCGGCCACCAGTTCTGAAACACGGTCACGGCAAGCGCTCTACCAACTAGGCATTGGACTTCACGCGTGCGGTCCCCGACGCTGAGACGCCCCTTTCTCTAGGGAATTGAGAACCGAAACGCACTGTTGTCGCGTTGGGCACACCACCTGGAAACGAATCCTCAAAGGGCTGAGCATAGGGGAATCTGCATGCCGGGCGACGTCATTGGGGAGCTGGGCGCAGCCCCCGCAAAGGGAAGGTGCGTGCTGCCCGCAACGCGATTGAACGCAACTACTGCCGACTCAGCAATGGCGCGGGCTTGCATTCATCCACCAAGCCGCCGCCCTCAATGCCGTTGTCAGCTAGACCAGAAAATCTCAGACACCCCTGAGGGGAATGCGCCCACGCTTCCGCGGTCGAGGGCCTCACCGCGTGAAAAGCCGTGACCTTGCTGTGCGTCACCGCGGGATGAGCGGATCGGCGAGCCCTGACACGCCCAACCGTGTCTGCCCGTCGCCCTTTATCGACGACAACCAGCGCTCGTCAGCCACTGGAGACGAGCGCGAGTTGTCGGCCACAGAAGTGAGCTACTTACGGAAGCCAGCCCGGGACCACGAGTACAGCCCACAGGAGCGGCGGGACCACAAGGGCCAAGAGGATGGCGTAGAGGAGCAGTCCGTTCGTCAGCTTCCGGGTATCGAGCTGGCCCTCTGCTGCCCCGAGCATCATGACACCGTATGCCGAGAACGGAGTCACGTCGACGATCGTTGCGCAGACGACGATCGCGGCGAGGGTGCCGATGACGCTGAGGTCGCCCTGTTCGATGAACGGAAGCACGAGTGCGACAACGATCGTGATCACTGCGGTCGAGCTGGCAAGTGCGGAGACAATTGCGGCGATGAAGCAGGCGATGAGAACGGCGATGAGTGGGGTCCCGACGGAACCCACAGCCTGAACAACGAATTCGATGGTGCCGAGTTTGGTGGCGACGCCCATAAACGTCAGCACTCCGGCGATCAGCCAGGCCGCTCCCCACGCCGCACGGCCGACTGCGCGTTCGCGGTCCGTGCCGGGCGAGAAGAGAAGGAGCAGCGCCGCAACGCCGATGGCGGTGAAAGCCAGGTCATATTGGAAGACCGCGGTCAGGGCGACGAATGCGAACAGGCCAATGAGCGACGCGATATTCGCAAGGGTGGCCCGCTCGCCCTTCGGACGCGACGTCGGGACGGTCCGGGTCGTCGCGGCCTCAAACTCTCCGAGATCGTCTCCACTTGCGCGGGAAGGAGTCCCACCGCCGCCGCCGATGATGGCGCCGGAGGCATCCACGACGACCTTTTCGCTTGCCCCGACGGGGACGAGTTCGAGGACCGACGCTTCCACCGCCTCATCCGGCAGATCACGCACCGAGAGGAGTTTGTGGCCTCCGAACCCGAAGAACGCGATGGTCACGAAGACGAAGTTGGTGATCATCGAAACGAGCCAGATCGCCCACAGATCCACAGACAAGCCGGCTTCGGCCGTGAGGCCCTTGATGATTGCTCCGTAGGGAGTGAGCGGGGAGATACCGCCCGCGAGGTGGCCCTGAACGATCATCAGCGTGATCAGCATCGGGCTCATGTTGTATTGCTTGGTCATCTTCACGCCGAGTCCGACGAGGAACGGCACCGCACCCGGGCCCAACGTCGACATGACTGCCGAGATGACGAAGTACAGCCAGGGCAGTGCGATGATACGTCCCCGAACAAGCCGGACGAGTCCTCGAACGATCCAGTCGATCGTTCCGTTGGCGACCATCACCGCGGTGAGGAGCGTGACGCCGACCACCAACACGAAGATACCCACGGGGAAGCCCGCAAGGATCTGGCCGGCGAGAGGGCCGTCCTCGGGATTCAGGAAGATGAAACCGACGATCGCCGCCGCGATCAGGGCGATGATGCCCATATTGATGCGGAGGGCGCCGCCGACGATAAATATCAGCACAAGGCCGATTATGGAAACGATCTCAGGGGACACCCGAAACTCCTTCTTGGCTGCACCTATGCAACCGGGTCAAAACCTCTTCGTCTGACTCAGCAGCGGACGGAAGCTCACTGCTCAGAAGAAGAGTAACCATCTAGTTGGATGGATGTCAATCGCGCGTTCGGATAATTACGACTGGATGAAGTTGAGTGGCATAGAGGATGACGGCGTCCTGCAATTGAGCCCGACAAGAAGAGCTCGGTCTTCCGCCGTAGCAGGGGATGCCAGAGCGGATACCCGTTCGAGCCAAAGAGCGGCGTACCATCTTTGAACCTCGCGGCGTCTCACAGTGCCAGACGGGCTACGGTGCGGGTGACGTCGTTACCCTCCCGCCACGTCGCCAGCCTGGCTTGAACGGGCCCGACGTCAGGGCACGGATGGCGGAGCGCGTCATGCGCGACACCTCACCACACGCTCGTCGCACAGGTCGCCGTGTGCCGGGTCACGACGGCCCGGCGAGGGCTGCGGTGACCGACTGGCTCGACCGACTCCGAGGCTTCGTTGCCGACCCAGTTCGCAAGCAGGCCGCGAGCGCGATCATGAGCAGCATTGTGCTCGAAGAAGAGACCGTCGTCGGGCAGTTCGGTTGTCTCGTCATCCTCCTTTCGGCACTCCAGGCGAGCCGGTCCGATCCGGAGTTCTCCGGCCGTTTTCGCGGCCGACCGCTCCCGCCGAGCTCGCCGTCCAACGTTGCGAGCGCTGCCACGGCTAAGCGTGGTCAGCGAGCGCTCACCGAGCCGAAGAGGCTTGCGATCGGCGCGAGCACGAATGGTCTCGCGGCCAGCAGTGCGACGCCCGCGGCGCCGAGGGAGCCTGCGAACAGTATCAAACCTACCCAGCCGGAGCCGTCGTCGCCGGTGTACATATGGTTCAGGTTCCGCAGGACGCCGGTGGCGAGCACGAGGGTCACGTGGGCGATCACGAACAGCACGAAGTAGAGCATCACCGGGAAGTGGACCGCCCGTGCCAGCTCGATCGGGTAAGCCCGGTTCAGACGCGGGGCGTCGGTTGGCCACACACCGCTCATCCGCACGCCCGTCACGGCCGCGAGCGGCGCCGCGACGAACACCGTGAGACCGTAGGCGATCTGCTGCAGGCTGTTGTAGTTCACCCACCCGTTCTCGGTTGGCCACTCGAGAGAGACATACTGCAGGGCCGCGGAAAGGGCATTCGGGAAGACCTCCCACGCGGTGGGGACGATCCGGGCCCAGTGGCCCGTGACGAACAGGAGCACCACGAAGACCACGCCGTTGGCGAGCCAGAGGATGTCGACCGAGAGGTGCAACCACAGGTTGATGCTGATCTTGCGCTGCGGGTTCCAGCGCGCGGTCCAGAATGCGGGCGGCTTTTGCTCGCGCCGGACGAGGAGGCCAGATCGAACGATGAGCACCAGGAAGAAGAAGTTCAGAAAGTGCTGCCAGCGGACCCACGCGGGGAAGCCTTCTTCGGTACCGTGGGGCAACTCATACTCGCCCGGGTAGCGGGCTAGGAAGTCGGCGCCGGCTTCGGTGCTGAGAATGGTGCGCACCCCGGCGACAACCACGAGGGCGAGAAGGCCGGCCGCGGCCAGCAGAGTCAGCCCGAGCAGCACGCGCGGCCAGCGCGCGTTGGCGGGGTTCGACGGAACGCGGGGGCGCACCGGCGGACGCGCCAGGGCGCGGGTTGCATCGGGATTAGGTATGGACGGGGCTGTTACCGCGGGCGTCGGTACCGCAATTTCCTCCCTCACGATGGGCTCCGCCGAGGCCGCGACCTGCCCATTCGCGATACGGGTGGCGAGCGGCACAGGAGCCTCCCCGGCGGGCGGCCACGGGTTGCCG
>JAZQRG010000389.1:0-10630 GCA_045629445.1 Mycetocola sp.
ATTCGTTGCCCTGGGTCGCCGCGCATCTTGATGTGCCCGCGTTCGATCACCACGACCCGTTGGCTGACGCGCGCGCCTCCGCGCTTGTGCTGCTTGCGCTGGCCGCGGCCGCATCTGCAGGCTCAGTGGACGAGCTGACGGAGCAGCTGGCCGCTCCATCCACGATGACTTGGACGGAGCAAGACGACCAGCTGTTCGCCGCTCTCACTGCAGAGGGCGACGCAGTTGTCGGCACCGGCTTCACCGGTGAGGTGGTGTGCTTCACGGGGGCATTGAAGCTGATGGTGCGCAACCGGGCTCGTGAGCTCGTGATCGAGCAGGGCGGCACCTGGCAGGACGGCGTCACTCGCACAACCACCATTCTTGTCACCGGTGACTTCGATGACCGAACCTTCCGCCCCGGAGCCGCGTTCACCTCGAAGCTCGCCAGGGCGTTCACACAGATTGAGAAGGGGCAGCAGCTCGAGATCATCACCGAGGAAGCATTCGTCACGCGAATGTCGGTCGGGGAGGAAGAACTGCGGGCGAAGATCTCCGCGAGCGGCGGTCGGACCAAGGTTCCCGATTGGATAGTCACGCAGGCCGGTAGTGGTCCGGCTGGCGGTGACTTCTGGGACTGGTATCGAGCCGCACTCGCGCATCCCGCCGGCCCCACGAGCGGTGGTGAGCCCTGCGTGTGGTGCGGAGCGCCTGTGTCAGCGAAGGCACACTGGATCCACCGCGAACGGCATGTGTGCGGTGTGCACTGCAACGAGCGTCTCAAGCGCGGCGCGCGCCGCGCGTGGGACCGATCAGGAATCGTGGTGCCGCTCCCCTCGGCCGAGGACCGAAGCTGGAACTAGCGCTCCGCGAGCTCAGCCACCGGTCCCACGCTGCGGTTACGCGGTCCTAGGGGGAAACTGTCTTGGTCAGTTACGAGCAGGCCCATCGAAATATCCGCCGTGTCCGCGGTCCCGCATCGACGCACCCGTGCCTAAACTGCGGCGACCCGGCAGCGCGCTGGGCATATCGGAACACATCGCCCGCAGAACTCGCGGCATGATCAACACACAAGAACCGTCCGGGAAGGCTCCGATCCGTAACGTTGCCTGCTGGGTCGGGCGAATTCCCGGGCTATCGGCACGGGCGAGGCCCTATCTGGCCCGCGATGTACTCCCGCAGGGACGGATCACACACATACATGTACGTTCCCCGCATGCCCCTTGTCAGGAGAACGTACGTAAATGTTGCGGATGAATTCCAACAGGTCGTCGTCGGAGTAGGCGATCCCGCGTTGCTTGTTGTTCTCTTTGCCCTTCGAGTCCCGATACGAGGCGCGGTCAATGTAGAGCCGTCGGGAGTTGGAGTCGTAGCGGAGGTCATTGCCGATGATGACGCCTGCGTAGTTGAGGTCGTAACCCTGGACCGTATGGATTGACCCGACCTCGTGAATGGATGCCGGACTATTGATCCAGTCTTTGGCTTGGCTGTTCCAGCGAAGGCGCACGCCATCGAGCTCGATATCGAACGCTTCCTCATCGCGGTTGCTCTTCCACTCCCATGCGTAGCCGGCGACCAGGCGGGCGAGGCCATGCTCGTCGTTGCGCTTGAAAACCTCGCGTCGCATCGCCGCGAGGTTGTCGAAGAATCTCAGGTCATAGTCGCCGAAGTCGGGGCGCTCGGTAGCGTTGAACTCTCCCCGCAGCATGTCCCGAACGAATTGCACATAGTCGGCGCCTGCACGCACGCGCATCTGGGTAGACAGCGGATACCGGCGATGCGTCGACCTTGCCTGGTCCACGAGTGACCGGAGGATTCTCTGAGGCAGGTCTGCCGGTCGTACGGTCTGCTCGACGTCGAGCAGATAGATCTGGTGCCGGCTCTGAGCGCGAATCCAGTCCAACTGTGTCTTCGATGGGTCGTCAGCGCCGAAGAGCTTTTCGTTGATTGTGATGAATCGCTTGTTGTTGACGCCCGACGACTGGTTCGCGCGCTGGTTCAGGCGATGAGTTTCGTCGACGATCAGCAGGTCCCATGGCTGATCTGATGCCCCCACGTCGAAGGGGGTCAGGATCTGCGCCTCCGTGACCTTGGGTGTCTTCTTGAATACACGCTTGATGGATGCGCGCAAGGACTGCTGAGGCACGACGAAACCGACCCGGAGGCCCGCGAGCAGCTCGCGATTGCCCGGGACGAAGAAGTCGGCGAACATCGAGTCTGGTTCGACTTCGTCTGCATCACTGTGGTCGCGGATATCTGCGAGGAGCTTCATGAGGAAGATCGCGATTATGGTCTTGCCCGTCCCAGGCTGTCCCTCGATCACGCTCGCGGACGACGCTCCGTTGCCGAGATCGGCAAGGAGTCCCTCCACAATGTCCTCGACCGCGATTGCCTGTTCCGGCGTGAGTACTTTGAACGGCGACAGTTTGAAGAGGTCGCTGTTCTCGATCTCAGGGATGCTGCGTTGAAAGATTCCCTCTGATCGCAACTTGTCGAAGATGTCGCGAAAGCTCTCCCGGTAAAGGTCGCGCTCGTAGTACCGGGCATCGATGATCCCCTCGTTGCCATTCATCACCGTGAACTGTCCGTCGCCGGCGAGCCAGCGGATCAGGTGAGACTCCAGATCGAGGCACGCCGACTTGTTAAAGGTGTCGTCGATGACAACGCGCACGCGCCGGAATGCGTTCTTGGCTGGGTTCGCGAGATGCTGGCGCATGCGCGCAGCGGCGTTGACCGTCTCACCCACGTATACGGCCCCGGCACCAGCCGAATCGGCACCATCAAGCACATACACGACAGGCCAGTTTCTTCGGCGCTCGTCGCCAGCCACCCAGTCCGAAATCGCGCCCGACGTGAAGTTCAGGCGCTCGATCTCAAAGGGCGTCATACTTCGTGCTCCGCCCCCGGGCGCGATCGGCCGGATACTTCTCTCCAGTCGCGACAAGCTTCTCGAGCACGATCTCGTCGAGGTCGACCCCGAGCCGCGCTGCGAGCAGCGTGCAATAGGTCACCACGTCAGCCAACTCGGCTCGCACCAGCGCCTCGTCTGCATCGTCGCTCCACTGAAAGCACTCCAGCAGCTCCCCCGCCTCGATCGCGATGCTCTTGGCAAGGTTCGCCGGAGTGTGGAACTGAGCCCAGTCACGCTCTCGAACAAACTCCTCCAGCGCCTTCTGAACCCGCTCACTCGTCACGATTGCGACCGTATCAGGACCGGCGGCGGACACTCCGCTCGATGGCTAGAAGACCCACTGGCGACCCTCCGCTCCGCTAGCGTATGGAGCAAAGCGAGCAGGGTCGGTGGGAGGGAGCAGGATGGCGGGGTCCCCAGATCTGCAGGCTGGACTCTATGAGACGCTCGTCACTTCGGGCCTGCAGGGACGCCTCCACGCCCAGCGTGGACTGCTGCCGAAGATTGACGCTGTCGACGAAGCAGATCAACCACACGTACTCGCACGCCTGGTCTATGAGGAAGCCGTTCGGCAGCTTTCGTCCCTTTCAGGTGAGAGCGAACGCCTCGACCTCGTGAACCGTCTCTTAGGAGACATAGCCGCATCTCCCGACTTTGTGGAGGCACCGGTACGCCAGCTCCAGCGACTCTCACCACCCGCTGGCCCGGGAATCACGACGTACGACAACGTTCGGCCGACGACGCCGCTCAGCGAGGCAGCGCTACTTACGAACACCCGGGGCGAGCCCAACCTGAACGCCGAGCTGAAAGCGGAGATCGACACAGCAGACCAGGTCGATCTCCTCTGCGCTTTCGTAAAGTGGCACGGGGTCAGGCTTCTGGAGGCGGAGCTCGCTCGGCTCCGGCGCCGGGGTGCCCCCTTCCGAATCATCACGACCACCTATATGGGCGCTACCGAGCGGGCCGCTATCGATCGCTTGGCGCGTGAGTTCGGCGCGCAAGTGCGAGTGCAGTACGACTCGATGCGCACCCGTCTGCATGCGAAGGCGTGGCTCTTCCGGCGCCACAGTGGGTTCAACACTGCGTACGTGGGCTCGTCGAATCTCTCGAAGGCAGCACTGCTCGACGGAGTCGAATGGAACGTTCGGCTGTCGGGTGTGGGCACACCGTCGCTACTCGAGAAGTTCCAAGCCACGTTCGAGACCTACTGGAACGATGCCAGTTACGAGGTGTACGACCCAGATCACGATCAGGACCGACTCGACGATGCGCTCGCCGAGGCCTCCGGGACCCGGCGTCACGACCGGATGACAGTGTCTCTATCGGGTCTGGAGGTACGCCCGTATCCCTATCAATTGGAGATGCTCGACGCACTGGATGCGGAGCGCGAGGTGCATGGCCGCCACCGAAACCTCGTCGTTGCGGCGACGGGCACAGGCAAGACGGTCCTTGCGGCATTCGACTACCAGCGACTCGGCGGCTCGCAGCGTTCACTACTATTCGTCGCTCACCGAAAGGAGATTCTCACCCAAGCCGCCCGTACGTACCGCGAGGTCCTGGGCGACGCGAACTTCGGTGAGAGTTACGTTGCGGGTAGACGGCCGGAGCGGTGGGAACATGTCTTCGCAAGCGTTCAATCCCTCACCGCATATGGGGTTGAGAACATTCCTGCCCAGGCGTTTGACGTCGTCGTGATCGACGAATTCCATCACGCCAGCTCGGCGACGTACCGGAAGCTCCTAGACCATTTAGAGCCGAAAGAACTACTCGGGCTCACAGCTACCCCGGAGCGCGCCGACGGCAACGACATTCTGGGGTACTTCGACGGACGCGTGGCAGCGGAGCTGCGGCTGTGGGACGCCCTCGGCCAGGAGCTGCTGTCGCCCTTCCACTACTTCGCTATCGCAGACGGCACCGACTTGTCGAGGATCGCGTGGGTGCGCGGCGGTTATGACGCCACACAGCTTTCGAACCTCTTCACGGGAAACGATGCCCGTGCGCGGCTCGTCGTGAACGAGGTCATCGACAAAGTGATCAACCCGCTTGGCATGCGTGCGCTCGGCTTTTGCGTTGACATCTCACACGCGGAGTACATGGCGCGAGTGTTCAACGAAGCCGGAATCCCCGCTCTCATGATTAGCGGAGAGGGGCGCACGCAAGCACCGCGCGACGAGGCTATTCGCCTACTCCGTAACCGGGAAGTGAACGTCCTCTTCTCGGCGGAGTTGTTCAACGAGGGACTCGACGTGCCCGACGTGGACACGGTGCTCTTCCTGCGTCCCACCGAGAGCGCCACCGTCTTCCTGCAGCAGTTGGGTCGTGGCCTGCGCCGCACCACAGACAAGGCCGTGCTGACGGCTCTCGACTTCGTAGGCCATCAGAGCAAGCAGTTTCGTTGGGACAAGAAGCTGCGTGCCCTCACCGGGTTGACGCGCCAGGCAGTCGCCCGTCAGGTGCAGCACGGGTTCCCGTTTCTGCCGTCCGGGTCGCAAATCCTGCTCGACCGGCACTCGCAGCAACTGATCCTCGAGAATCTGAAGGGGCAGGTCGCCAATCGATGGAATCAGCTGGCGACTGAGCTGCGCTCCTATGGCGACATGTCGTTGGAAGAGTTCCTCAGGGAGGCGGCGATCGAGCTCGCCGACGTACTCAAGAGGGGGCAACGCGGCCGTTCATGGACCCAGCTCCGGAGAGATGCAGGGCTTCCAACTTCTGGCGGGACGGAACGCGAGGCCGACCTGCTGAAGCGGGTTCGCGCATTGGCCCACGTTGACGATACCGAGCGTACTCAGGAGTATCTGCGCCTCCTGGCGGACGATTCGCCCGAGTACGCCGAGCTGTCCGCGCGCAGCCGCCTCTTCGCGGACATGCTCTTCTTCTCGCTTTGGCCAGATGGTGGCGGGTTCTCGTCCGTCGAAGACGGATTGCGCTCGCTCAGAGCAGAACGAGCAGTGCGAGAGGAACTCGCCGCGGTGATCGCGCTCGGATTCGACTCCGCACGACACGTTCCGACTGCGATGCCCAGCAGACTCTCATGGACGCCGCTCCAGGTACACGCTCGATACCAACGGGAGGAAGCGTTAGCGGCGCTTCGATACGCGAGCATCCAACGGCGGCCAAACTCGTTCCGAGAAGGCGTGCTTTTCGTCGCGCAGGAGAACGTCGACGCGTTTTTCATCACGCTCAAGAAGTCGGCTGCAGCGTTCTCGCCCACCACGATGTACCGCGACTATCCGATCAGCCATGACCTGTTCCACTGGGAAAGTCAGTCGGGAACCACCATCGCTTCCCCTACCGGCCAGCGGTACCTGTCAGGATCGAGCGACGTCCTGTTGTTTGTTCGCGAGCACAAGGAGAACGAGTTCGGAACGGCACCGTACCTCCTTCTCGGGACTGCGAAGTTCGTTCAGTACATTGGCGAGCGGCCGATTGCGATCACTTGGCGGCTCGACCGCCCCATGCCTTCGGACTTCTTTCAGAAGGCGTCGGTGGCGGCACAATGAGTGTCGTTGTCGGCGCGGTGATCGTTCGCGATCGGCTAGTTCTTGCTGCGCGACGGACTCGCCCCTCCGAGTTGGCCGGACAGTGGGAGTTTCCGGGCGGGAAGGTCGAGCTCGGCGAAGACTTGTCGGCCGCACTAACCCGAGAGATTGATGAGGAGCTCAGCGCAACGATCGACGTGCTGGACGAGGTTGTCGATCACGACGGCCCCTGGCGCATAGGGGACAAGCACGACCTTCGGCTCTTTCTTGCCACCGTCCGGTCCGGCGAGCCTGTTGCCGGCTCTGACCACGATCAGATCCGTTGGTTGCGTCCGATGGACCTAGACACCGTCAACTGGCTTCCCTCAGATCAGCTCGCGCTGCCAGCCGTCCAGCAGGCGGTCGTGCGGCTTCTCGCCCAAGCCGACTGAGGGGCTGCACGAGCGCGTGCCGTCAGCGCGTCTAGGTCGAAGGCGTTGCCCTCACCGGCCAGGCGCCGACCGACTGGCGGTACTCAGTAGCGTCAGCCTCCTCGGTGAACTCCAGCATGCTGCCGACCTTCTCGATGAGCACGTCGCGCACTTCACCTGGCGTGGCGAAGAAGAACTCCTTGCGCGAGTTTGCCTGATTCACCGCTCGCGAAGCGAAGTGACGATGCAGCTCGGCTTCTAGACTCACCGCGTCTTCGGAAAAGTACAGCGTGTGCGTGTCGAATCGGAACGGCACGGAGGCACCACCAAGTTCGTAGATTCGCTCCCGCGGTTCGAGCCGCCGGGTCAGACCGATCTTCACTACGTCTCCGCCGAATGCACCCTCGTTGGAGATCACGTATACGTACCCAGCTCGAATGTTTGCGGCACGGAAGTCGTTCTGGGCTATCGCGTCGTCGACTTCGGCGAGTCGGGCGGCGAGCGCCGGATCCAGTTCACCTCTCTCTTCGAGTGCGGCGAGCATGTTGGCAAGATGCGCCCGCTCCTTATCAAGCCGGGCCCGTTCTTCCGCGAGCTCCCTGGCGACGCGCTGCTCCTCACGCAGCCGCGCGCGCTCGCCGCGCGCAACTTCGCGCTCTTCTTGCTTCTTCATCAGCCAGTCTGCGGTGAGTTCAAGCTCCTCAAACCGAAGCTCGTGAAACTCGTCGCTGATGCGCATCTCCATCATCGAACCAAGCTTCGCAATCGCACTCCGCGAAGCATCGAGTCGCCTCTTCGCCGTCACGACGTTCCCCGCGCGCAGTGATCGAAGGGCATTGTCCGCTTCTGAGTTGTAGGCGCGGAGCATCAGCTTTGCGAGGTCGTCGGTCATCCGCCGGCCCTGCGCGAGCGAGTTGTTGAACGTGAACATCTCCGACTTGACGATTGCCCGGCCCGCCTTCACCACTTCGACTATCCGAGTCTCGATCGAGGCGAGACGATCTTGATAGGCCGCCGCGGATTCGAGCGGGTGGTGATATCGGTAGATGCCCACATCTTGGAGGACGCGAGCATCGCTGAGCTCGACATAGTCCGGCGGGGCTGCCTCAGCGAGTTGGGCGCGCAGTGCGCTGTTCTCGCGTCTCAAGAAGTCCAGCTCCGCCGAAGTAGCGATCGCCGGATCCGCCACCTCATGAGCTTCGATCGACACCGCAGGCAGCGGCTCCTCCTCCACCTGAGAATCCGCATCAGATGCACCCTCGGACGTGATCCATAAGACCCAGCCCGCGGGCGGCTCCGGCCATGCCGGATCAGGCACCCATCCTGCCGGCGGAACCCAGCCTGCAGGCGGCTTCGGCCATCCGGGAGGCGGGTTGAAGAGTGGTCCGGCAACCACTATGCCCGCCTCACTCCGCCTGGGGCTACGGGCACAAGTCCCTGTGGGTTCTTTGATGTGGCTGCGCCTAGATGCTCCAGCGTCATACCCGGGACAACGCCAGAGAGGTCGATCTCCTCAAACCGTTCGCGTCCAGTTGCCACCGCAACGAACGGAATGTACGTCGGCCTGCCTGTGGCGGGGTTCGTGGTCTCTGTCCCCAGTTCTAGTGATATCCCTTTGAAGAGGCCGCGTCTATCAGCTTCGAATACCTCGTGCAGAGTGCGGAGCGCGACGTTATGAACGATCCCGGCGTAGCGCTCCTTCGTGTCCTTCTGAGTCCCTGCGACCGGGGTGATCTCGTCAGTTGCCTTCACGTACTTATAGTGCTTGATGGACGGCACAGAATCGGGTCCTGGGATCAGGACCCGAACGGTTAGCTCAGCCGTGGCTGGATCGAAGGCTGCTGTGTGCGACACCGGGAACCACTCCGGGTATACGGAGTTGGCGAGGACAATTCCCACATACTCCTGGACCGCATCGACAGTGCCGTACCCCAGGCCTGCAATCAGTTGATCGAGGGCTTCGTTCCGCTCTACTGCTTCTGTCTCCCGCAGTGCGCACTCGGCTTCGTACTTCTCTGTCTCGAGCGCGAGCTGCTCTAGACGACGTTGCTCTACTTCGGAATGCTTCTGAAGTTGTTCTGCCCTGCGGGCGGGCAGAGCTTCCACGGCCGCCTGCCATGCGTAGTAGTCGGTCGCATATTGTTGCTCGACCGCCGCGAGCGCCTCAGCTTCTTTCTTCTTCTTTCCGAAGAGACTCTTAACTTCCTCTGGCGCTCTTTTCACCGGGAGCGGCGGGTCAGGGATGGGCGTCGGCTCAGGGAATGGGCGCTTGAGGTCCGGCCTGCTGAACGCAGGATGTACGACAACGGCGCGTAGATCCTCAAGGTCGACAAAATCGTCCACATCAAGAGTGGCCTGGAGGAGCGAGTCCAACGTGTCGTACTTGCCGCGCAAGTCCGCGTTCAAATCGTCGACTTCCGCGAGCTGGGCGGCGACGTGGGCGTCCGCAGCAGCCTTTTCGAGCCGCTTACGATCGGCTTCGGACGCGCGCTCGGCGGCGAGCTGCGCTCGCTCAGCGGCGCGCTGAGCCTGTTCCGCACGCCGAGCGCCGGCAGCCTGCTGGCGAAGCGCAGCCTGCTGGCGTTGGTCGGCGAGCCTCGACTGATGCTGGATCTCCGCGAAAAAACCACGACGACGTGCCACTTGTCCTCCAACGCTCGAATATTGGTCAGTCTATGAGGCAGAGAGAAGGCGGCCAGCGTCACATCGTCAGATCGGCAATCTGACAAGGTGGTGACGCTGGCAGCTTGCTGGACCCACCGACGCTCGTCCGCACGCTGGCGTATAGCGGTTGGCGATAAGGCGAGGCCAAGGGCCCTGCGCGTGCGCCTTGTGAACCGCCTCCGTCGGCATCTCGTCATCGAGGAGAACGCGGTGATGATGGCCTACGAGATCCATGTCGGCATGCCCAAGACGCACGAGAGGGGCTCCGTCCCGTATCCCGAGCGGCTCGCTCCGATGATTGAGCAGGCGTGGGTCGACAAGGGCCCCGAAGGGCTACTGTTCTGATCTGGTCGCTGTCGCGACGCGCCTGAACGACCAGATTCCTCTGGTGGCGCTGCGGCGGGTCCGCAGACCCGCTTAGCCCGATCGCAGTGAACCTCGAGAGCAGAATGCTCAGCTTTCGGACGAGGTGCCGGCCGCGCGAAAACGCTCGATTGCGCCGCGCTGAGACGTCGGATCAAGGTCATTGGAGACGGCCGTCGCTACCCGCAGAGTTCGAGAATGCGGGCAAGAAGCGGAGAAGAACGGAAACTCAGTAAGCCTCACCGCGAGAAACACCTTGTCGGAAGCAAACAAACACTGTGCCCCTGGAGGGACTCGAACCCCCAACCGTTTCCTTAGGACGGAACTGCTCTTCCATTGAGCTACAGAGGCTGGCCCATCGAGTCTAGCTTCGGTCGGAGGCGAACACTGAGCGGGGCCGGCCCGCCGGCTTCCACACCTTCGAAGCCCATCTCCCGGTAGAGTCCCTCGGCTGCGGAGGTCGCGTGCAGGTCGACCGCCCTGGTCCCGCGCTCTCGGAACCAGCGCATGAGCTCGTTCACGACACCTCGCGCCAAGCCGCGGCGAAGGAACGCGCGGTCCGTGGCGAGCCACTCGACGTATCCCGCGCCGATGCCTGCACGTCGCGGACTCGGGAGAGTCTCACGGAGGCGACCAACCGCGACAGCGGCGATGCCCTCAGACGCTGCGGGATCCTCAACACAAACGCCATGACGTCATGCCCGAGCTTCTCGGCCAATGCCGCCTCCGCGACTCGCGTGAATCCTCGGTGAGCCGCAACGCGGGCTTTAGAGGGCGCCCAAAGTCGGAGGCCAAGCGGTCTTAGGAAGACAATGGGTCTT
>JAZQRG010000390.1:0-5751 GCA_045629445.1 Mycetocola sp.
ACGATCCTCTCGCGGATCTGGAACCAGCCCTCCGTCACGGTGACGGGAATTGACGCTCCGAGCGTTGCGAATGCATCCAACACGCTCTCCCCGGTGATCTCGGTCAAGGTGAGCGCGCGAATCGCACCAGGGCAGAACGCCTCAGATGCGGAACAGGCTCTCCGGGCACACATCGCTCAGAACACGCCGTTTGGCGCCGAGGTTGTCCTCGACGACCTCGACGTCGGTGACCCCTTCCTCGTCGATGGCAGCGGCAGCGTTTTCGGCGAGGCGAAGCGCGCGATGAAGGATGCCTGGGGTATCGAACCCGTCGAACTCGGAGTTGGCGGCTCGATTCCGTTCATCGCCGACCTCGTGAGGGAGTTCCCGTCGGCAGAGATCCTGGTGACGGGCGTCGAGGACCCGCACTCCCGCGCGCACAGCCCGAACGAATCTCTTCACCTGGGTGTGTTCTCCCGATCTGTGCTTGCCGAGGCCCTGCTCCTCGCGCGACTGAACGCAACCGCGCGCTGAGCTGGGCCACCGACCTGACCGTTCACGGGCAGTTCTGGGACGCAACTTTTCCGTCCCAGCCATTGAGCGGTTTGGTCGATTACACTGGCAGCAATGTTTTTCGACAGGTCCGCACACAACCGAGGAGAGTCATGAGCGACACAGCACTGACATCCACCATGCCGCCACAAGCCGCCCACGGGGTCGGCCTCAGTGATGCCGCCGCCGCCAAGGTCAGGAGCCTGCTCCAGCAGGAAGGTCGCGACGACCTGCGCCTCCGCGTCGCGGTGCAGCCTGGCGGTTGCTCCGGACTCATCTACCAGCTCTACTTCGATGAGCGGGTACTCGATGGAGATGCGACTGTCGACTTCGGTGGCGTCGAAGTTATCGTCGACAAGATGAGTGTTCCGTACCTCGACGGAGCGTCCATCGACTTCGAAGACACGATTCAGAAGCAGGGATTCACCATCGACAACCCCAACGCTGGCGGAAGCTGCGCGTGTGGAGACAGCTTCCACTAGGCGGATTTTCAGAAATTTGTGCAGGAGACACGCCAGTCATGGCGGGTCTCCTGCCGCTTTTAACCCGGCTCTACCGGCGGAAATCGCGGTATGACAGCCTAAATGGTCGAGAGCGGCAGCCCCATTCGGGCTAGACTGAAAGCTGAAATAACACTGTCATCGAAAGGTCCCAGGTGCGCTCGAATCGTCGACTCCGATGGGCTGCTATACCGGTTGCCATCACGCTTGCCGTGGTTCTGGCCGGCTGTACCCAGGCCGAACTTCACGGTTATCTTCCAGGATTCCTGGAGGGTGAACCGCCCGTAACAAACAACACGGAACGTGTTGCCGGTCTGTGGGTGACCTCATGGATCGTCCTACTCGGCGTCGGTCTTCTCACCTGGGGGCTCACGCTGTGGGCCATCATTGTGTACCGCCGCCGTAAGGGCCAGACGGGCCTGCCCGTCCAGATGCGCTACAACATGCCGATCGAGATCTTCTACACGATCGTCCCGCTGATCCTCGTCCTCGGGTTCTTCGCGTTCACCGCGCGTGACCAGGAAATCATCGAGACGCAGTTCGAGAACCCGGATGTCGAAATCCAGGTCTTCGGCAAGCAGTGGGCATGGGACTTCATCTACACCGACGCCGTTGACGGCCAGGATGTCTGGTCAGCCGGCATCCAGGCGCAGGAGGAAGAGGGTGCCCCCGCTGTCACCATCGACCAGGAACTGTTGCCAACGCTGTACCTGCCGGTCGGTGCCGACGTCAAGATCGCGCTCGAATCTCGCGACGTCATCCACTCGTTCTGGGTCATCGACTTCCTTTACAAGAAGGACATGTTCCCTGGGAAGACCAACTACATGTCGATCACGCCCGAGCGTGAGGGAACGTACGCCGGCAAGTGCGCCGAGCTGTGCGGTGAGTACCACTCGCTCATGCTCTTCAACGTCAAGGTGGTCGACCAGGAGACGTATGACGCATACGTCGAGGAACTCGCTGAGTCGGGAAACATCGGCGACTACGGTTCCGAATACGACAGAAACACCAACCTGCCAGGCGTGGAAGCGCCCGTCCGAGAAGGAGAGGGCGAATAGCCATGGCTACCACTATTGAGCTTCCTGCGGGACAGGCTCGCGTTGTCAACAGCAACCGTGTCGAGAAAAAGGGAAACGTCCTGGTCAACTGGATCACATCCACTGACCACAAGACGATCGGGTACATGTACCTGATCTCGTCGTTTATCTTCTTCTGCGTCGGTGGCGTGATGGCGCTGATCATCCGCGCACAGCTCTTCGAGCCCGGCCTCAGCCTGCTCGAGACGAAGGAACAGTACAACCAGCTGTTCACGATGCACGGCACGATCATGCTTCTCATGTTCGCGACGCCACTGTTCGCAGGCTTTGCCAACGTGCTCATGCCGCTGCAGATCGGTGCGCCGGATGTCGCGTTCCCGCGGCTGAACGCGTTCGCGTTCTGGCTGTTCCTGTTCGGCAGCCTTCTCGCAATCGGCGGTTTCCTCACCCCGCAGGGGGCGGCATCCTTTGGCTGGTTCGCATACGCGCCGCTGTCAAGCACGACGTTCTCGCCCGGTATCGGCGGAAACCTCTGGGTGCTCGGACTCGCGCTGTCCGGATTCGGTACGATCCTCGGTGGTGTGAACTTCATCACGACGATCATCACCATGCGTGCACCTGGCATGACGATGTTCCGGATGCCGATCTTCACCTGGAACACGCTCGTCACGTCGCTGCTTATCCTGATGGCGTTCCCCGTTCTTGCCGCCGCGCTCTTCGCGCTCGGTGCTGACCGTGTCTTTGACGCTCACATCTATGACGCAGAAAACGGGGGAGTGATCCTCTGGCAGCACCTGTTCTGGTTCTTCGGCCACCCAGAGGTCTACATCATCGCCCTGCCGTTCTTCGGCATCGTCAGTGAGGTCTTCCCGGTCTTCAGCCGCAAGCCGATTTTCGGGTACAAGACGCTCGTCTACGCCACGATTTCGATTGCAGCCCTGTCGATCACGGTGTGGGCTCACCACATGTACGTGACGGGTTCGGTCCTGCTGCCGTTCTTCTCCCTGATGACCATGCTCATCGCGGTACCAACGGGTGTCAAGATCTTCAACTGGATCGGCACCATGTGGCGCGGATCCGTGACGTTCGAGACCCCCATGCTCTGGGCGATCGGCTTCCTTGTCACCTTCACGTTCGGTGGACTCACCGGAGTGATCCTGGCATCGCCTCCGCTCGACTTCCACGTGTCAGACACCTACTTCGTTGTCGCTCACTTCCACTACGTCGTCTTCGGCACCGTCGTGTTTGCGATGTTCAGCGGGTTCTACTTCTGGTGGCCCAAGTGGACCGGCAAGATGCTCAACGAGAAGCTGGGTTACTGGCACTTCTGGTTGCTCTTCATCGGCTTCCACACGACATTCCTGATCCAGCACTGGTTGGGCGTCATGGGAATGCCGCGTCGTTACGCAACGTACTCACCGGAAGACGGTTTCACCTGGATGAACCAGCTCTCGACGGTCGGCGCGATGATCCTCGCCCTGTCGATGCTGCCGTTCTTCCTCAACGTGTACATCACGGCCCGCAAGGCGCCGAAGGTCACGGTGAACGACCCATGGGGTTACGGTGGATCGCTCGAATGGGCGACATCGTGCCCGCCGCCGCGACACAACTTCACGTCGATTCCGCGGATCCGCTCCGAGCGGCCCGCATTCGACCTGAACCACCCCGAAGCGGGTATCCCGGTCGGCGTCGGTCCTGCAAAGGACGCACCCGACGCCCCGACCTACGACCGTTCCGAAGGTGAAGTGAAGTAAATGAAGGCCAATGTCAACCTGTTCTGGATCCTCGCGGTTTTCTTCGCGCTGATCACGGGCGTGTACGTTTTCTGGAGTCTCACGGATCCGGACTACGGAACTATTGAGTGGGCGGGTACGACAGCTCTCGGGCTCTCGGCTGTTCTCTCGGTGTTCGTCGGTTTCTACCTCAGCAGGGTGCACCGTCACCAGGGTGGGGAACTTCCGGAGGACACGCTCACAGCCAACATCGATGATGGGGACCCCGAGATCGGGCACTTCGCTCCATGGAGCTGGTGGCCCATTATCCTCGCCGCTGGCGGAGCACTCATGATGCTTGGCCTGTCGGTCGGATTCTGGATCTCGTTCATCGCTGCACCGCTCTTGATCCTCGCGGTCGTCGGCTGGACCTTCGAGTTCTACCGGGGATACCACGCGCGGTAGACCAAACTCATCGCTTTCGGGCCACACACGTTCTCGTGTGTGGCCCGGACTCGTTTAACCAGCGACCAGGCCAGGTGTCTGGTGAGAGAACCCATACCGGACGACCGATGAGTACGGCGCAGCGGTAGCTCGGACCGCCTGCAGATCAGGACGGCCCCCAGATCAGCGCAACCGGTAGCTCAGGACGGTGACGGATGCCGTGACCGTGCGGGCATCGGGCGCGGGTGCTCCCGTGTCCTCGGCTGCAGCCGCCCTGTGGTGGGCGGACGGCCCCATCCCAATCAGGTTGCCGAGCTCGACGGACGTCAGCGTCATCTCGAATTCGACATCGGTTCGGGTAATCTCATCGAACCAGGGCGATGCCGCCCCGGTCAGCGCATCAGGCTTGCCGTCGGGGATACCGATCGCGAGTCCATCAGCTCGCACTTCCTGAAGGTGCCTGGTCGTGGGAACGACGGCGACGAGAAATCCGCCTGGCGCGAGGACCCGGGCGAATTCCGGGAGATTTCTCGGTGCGAACACGCTGAGGATGCCGTCGAAGGCGGAAGAACGCAACGGCAAAGGTTGCCACACATCCAGCACAACGCCGACGGAGCCAGGAACCGTGCGCACAGCCGTCCGAACGGCGGCGGGGGACAGGTCGGCGGCGAGGGCCTGAACCGACGGGAGCCGGGCTCTCAGCGCGTCTGATGCGGCCTTGAGGTAGAAGCCGGTTCCACAGCCGAGTTCAGCGAGCCTGACGCCGGATCGTGCGGCCGAAGCGGGACCGTCTGCGAGATCTGCAGCGTCGCAGCACGCTGTGGCGACAGCATCCGCAATCGGGTCGAAGCTGCCCGTCTCAAAGAACCGTGCCCGCGCGTCAAGCATCGCCTGGCTGTCGCCGGTAACCCGTGTCGACGCGGGGAGCAGTGAGACATAGCCACGTTTGTTGACGTCGAACCGGTGGCCGGCATCGCAGCCGATGGTGAGATCGCCGGTGGGGGAGAGCGGCTGGTTCTCGGCTCGCTGCGAAAAGCAGAACGGGCAACGAAGGCCCTCCGCAAGAATCTGGAGGGTCAACGCTGCCCGATCTGGAGTACTCCGAGCTGGAGTACTGATTTAGTGGTGTTCTCCGTGCGACGACTCGATTTCAGTCTTCGTCACGGGTGAGATGCGGTCCTCGAAGAACCAGCGCGAGAACCCGGCCCGGACCTTCTGGCCGACGGTGATCTTGCCGCGAGCGTTCGGGCGGATCATGAGCGGCTTGTAGTCCTCGTGGCTGACGAGCTTCCAGCGCTCGTAATCCGAGACCGGCTCGTGAACCTCGATGTACTCGCCGCCGGGGAGGCGAACGATACGTCCGGACTCGTAACCGTGCAGTGCAATCTCACGGTCCTTCTTCTGGAGACCGAGGCAGATTCGCTTGGCAACGAAGTAGGCAATGACCGGTCCGAGGAACAGGAGAACCTGCAGCGTGCGGATGACACCCTCCATCGTGACGTGGAAGTGCGTCGCGATGATGTCGGA
>JAZQRG010000391.1:0-5266 GCA_045629445.1 Mycetocola sp.
GTTTCTTATATTCCCGACTGGGAATAAGGTCAGGCGAGAGTCAGGAAGAGCTTCTCCAGTTCGTCAACCGTCATCGGGTTATTCTTCTCGTCGACACCACTCACGCAGTCCTTCATCGCAGACGAGACGATGGTGAAACCGGCCCGGTCGAGTGCCTTGGAGACGGCCGCGAGCTGAATAACGACGTCGCGGCATTCGGCACCCGACTCGACAGCGGCGATGACGCTCGACAGCTGGCCCTGGGCGCGCTTGAGCCGGTTGAGCACCTTCTTCTGGCTGTCAGCCGCGGTCTCAGGAGCATTGGGAGGTGTCGACATGGGGTGTCCTTAGGTAAGTAGAGCCGTTGGGGTCGAACGAGGGATGCCAGCGTCCCGCTGGCTGGATGACGTTCCGGCCAGCCAGGTGCGGTATCCGCCGTCGAGGTTCTGCACATCTCGTCCGAGCTGGGTCAGCAAGCGGGATGCTGTGTGCCCGCGTTGTCCGACCTGGCAATGCACAATGAGCGGGGCCTCCGGGAGTTCGCCGATCCGCGATCGGATTTCATCGAGGGGCAGGTTCACCGCACCGGGGATGGTGCCGCGAGCGAACTCAGCCTCCGACCGGACGTCGACGAGGATGGCACCGGCAGAGAGAGCACCGTCGAGCTCATGCCACTGGATGCTCCGCGTGGCACCCGTCGCCAGGTTGTCTGCGACGTAACCGACCATGTTGACGGCGTCCTTCGCCGAACCGAACTGTGGTGCGTATGCGAGCTCGAGCCGAGACAGCTGTGAAGCGGTCAGCCCACCGGCCATCGCGGTGCTGAGAACGTCGATGCGCTTGTCAACGCCAGCCCTGCCCACGATCTGGGCACCGAGGATGGCATCCGTTTCGGGATCGACGAGGAGCTTCATCGCCATTTGTTCAGCGCCAGGGTAGTAGCCGGCGTGTGAGAGCGGATGCGTGTGGATGGCGCGGTGCGCGCGACCTGCTTTCGCCAGGCGGGCTTCGCTCCATCCGACCATCGCTACGGTGAGGCCGAAGAGCCCGACAATTGCGGTACCGAGAGCGGGAGTGCTTGGTTCGGCGATCCCCATGATTGCATCAGCGGCGGTGCGCCCATTGCGGTTCGCGAGGCCTGCCATTGTGACGAGCGTTGCCGCCTGGTCGATGGCATCCGTCTTCTCGACAGCGTCGCCAACGGCGTAGATCGACGGGTCGTTCGTGCGCTGGTAGGCGTCAACCGCGATGCCGCCGGTTGGGCCGACGGCGAGGCCAGCCTCGCGGGCAAGTTGGGCATCCGGGCGCACTCCACGTGCCTCAATGACGAGGTCGGCATCGAGGACCGAACCGTCATCGAGGCGCACCTGGTCGTCACGGATGTCGGTGACCGTTGTGTTGACGCGAACGTCGACGCCGTTCTCGAGGAGCACGTCGAGGACGGGACCGGCCATCTCAGGATCGAGCGGTGACAGGGGCTGTGAGCCGCGTTGCACGAGGGTGACCAGGGCGCCGCGGGAGACGAGGTTCTCGACGGCTTCAAGCCCGATGAAGCCAGCGCCGACGACGACGGCGCGTGGGTTCGTGTTGACGCGGTCGAGAACGGCGGTGATGGCGTCGACGTCGTCGACCGTGCGGAGGGTGTGAACGGGTGTGCCGTCGGAGGGAAGAGGGTCACTCGTCCGTGCGCCCGAGGCCAGGATCAGCACGTCATAGGACTCGTGCCTTGTGACACCGTCGAGCATGCCGGTCACCTCGACCGTTTTTGCCTCACGGTCGATTCGCGTGACCTCCTGGTGCACGCGCGCATCGAGGCGGAAGCGGGCGGCGAGCGACTCGGGGGTCTGAAGCAGGAGGCTCTTTCGATCCTCGATGACGCCCCCGACGTAGTACGGCAGGCCGCAGTTCGCGAACGAGACGTATGGTCCGCGCTCGAAAACGACGATCTCAGCGGTCTCGTCCAGACGGCGAAGACGGGTTGCGGCGGACATGCCGCCGGCCACGCCCCCGATGATGACGATCTTCATGGTTCTCCTTCGGTTCAGCGGCCGAAGAGGCGGGAGAAGAAGCCGCCGCCGGTGGCCGGCGTTCGCTCGTGTCCCTGGCAGCGATCAGCGCGCTGAACGCCAGCCATGACCGCGTCGACGTGTTGACCGCAGCCCGCCCACGTCGTTTTTCCACAGGTCTTGCAGGTGACAGCTCGGCACATCTCGGGGGTTCTCCTTGGTGTTCTGGGATACCCAGGGGGGTATCTGTCAGCCACGTTACGATACCCCTCGGGGTATACCAAATCCGCGGAGATTTTGGCAGTCTTCACTCAGTTTCGGCGCACTGACGCTTGCGCTCCGGGCCGCGCTGGCGGGGTACCGTTCGTCGGCGCGACCGCCACAACCACGAGTGCGAGCCCAATGATGAAAAGCCCGATCCAGCCGAGCACTGGGAGTCGCTCGCCGACGATGAGCACGGCAAGGATCGTTGCGACCGCCGGCTCGCTGAGAGTGACGGTTGTCGCCGTGCTCGCCGATACCCGCGCGAGCCCGAAGCCAAACAGCAGGTAGCCGAGGAACATCGGAATCAGGGCCATGTACGCAGCGACGGCGAAGGCCTGCGGCGTCGCAACGAGGGGTGCCCCGGTGACAAGCAAGACAGGAAGAAGCAGGAGGCCGCCCGCGCCGAAGATGGCGCCCATGGACGCCGACCTGGCCACGCCCCGCACCATGAGCCGACGGGCTGCCCACGAATACACGGCATAGGTGGCGCCGGCGACGAGGCCGAGAAGGATCCCGCCGATGGTTGCTCCTGCCTCCGCAACGGGCTGGTCGAGCGTTGCCGCAGCAAGCACGACGCTTCCGGCTACTCCCAGCACCGCCGCGAGCATCCACCACACGCTCAGCGATCGGTTATCCACGACACGTTCAAGGACCCCGGATGCCAGGGGTGCAGACGCGAGGGACACCACTGAGCCGACCGCAACCCCGGCCAGGTCCATTGAACTGTAGAAGGCGAGGGGGTAGATCGCCACCGAGACGGCACCGACGAGGATGAGCAGCGGGTTCGCGCGGAGGGCTGGCGCTGCGGCTCGAAGTGCGGGGAGGGCAATGGCAGCCTGAAGCAGGCCGCCGATCCCGAGCGCTGCTGCACCGATGGCGAGAGGTCCAACGTCCGGGGCGAATGTGGCCGCCGTTCCTGTCGTCCCCCAGAGCAGCGAGGTCACGGTGATCGCGGCGATCCCGACCAGAGCGGAACGGTTCTGCGCGGGCGGATGCGTGCCGTTCGCGCTCACTGTCCGCCGCTCAGCCGTGAACGATGGACAGCGGCCATGGCGTCTCCTCTGCTCGGCACCTCAGTTCACAGAGACCGGGAAGAAGCCTGTCGGCTCGGGGTTGCTGCTGGCGGTGCCGTTGATGCACGCACGATGAGCTCAGGGTAGAGGGGGTCGATCGGCGCCGGCTCGCGTTTCTCAATCATCTCGATGACGCGAAGCGCCGTCGCCCGCCCGACCTTCTCAAAGGGCTGGCGCACGGTGGTGAGCGCGGGGGCCGCATATGCCGCGAGGGCAATGTCATCAACGCTGATCACGGAGATCTCGTCTGGCACCGTCCGTCCGGCTTCGTGGAGGGCGCGGATCACGCCGAAGGCCATCTCGTCGCTCGACACGAACACGGCGGTTGCATCGGGGATTGCGGCGAGTGTTCGTCCGGCTCGGTATCCGGACTCCGGTGACCAGTCGGCCGGTATGACGGGCGGGGGCACAATGCCGTGCTCCTGCAAGACTGCTTCCCACTCCTCGCGGCGAGCCTTGGATTCCTGCCAGAACTCGTCGCCCGATACGTGCCACACCGAACGATGGCCGAGCTCGAGAAGGTGCTCCGTTGCCATCCGGGCGATGGCCCGCTGATCGACGAGCGCATCAATTCCTGTGCTGTCGAATTGGCGGTGGCCGACGGTTGGAGTCCGCTCGGTGCGGCTGCCGAGTGCCTCCGCGAGATAACCGACGGGGGCGAGAAAGACAATTCCCTCGGCGCCCTGGCGCTCCAGGCGTTCGAAGGCATCGATAAACGACGCTGGCGCCGAGTGCTGGGGAACGCTCGCCGTTGTCACCGTGTACCCCAGTTCGGCGGCAACGTCTTCGACCCCGAGAAGGATGGCGCTCGTTGAATACCGCGCGGATGAGACGAGGATCACGCCGAGGGTGCGGGTGCGCCCGGAGGCAAGGGATGCAGCGGCCCCGTGCAACCGGTATCCAACGGCTTCAACGGCGGTCAGGACCCGGCGAGCCGTCTCGGGACGCACTGTGGACTGGCCCGAAATCACCCTCGAGACAGTCTGGGCGGAAACGCCGGCAGCCCGCGCGACATCGACCTGGCTTGGCGACCGGTCCTCCGGTGAACGACGTGGCATTCCCCCATCGTAGTGAGCGTTCACTCGACCGGCGCGCTCCGCCCGGCTGAGGATGAAGTCACGGTAATGTTAACGCAAACATTTTTTGAGGCGACTCTGCCTCGCGATCGGAGGACTCACGGACATGAGTGCGACAACCACCCGGGACATCACGGTCTCGCCCGCTGCCCTCACGTACGACGACAACGTCCTGCTGCGGCGAGGCAAGGCGCACCGCATGATCTCAGGATCGGTGCACTACTTCCGGGTACACCCCGACCAGTGGGAAGACCGGCTGCGTCGCCTTGCCGCGATGGGCGCCAACACCGTTGACACCTACATCCCCTGGAACTTCCATGAGCAGGTCGAGGGTGAGCCCATGTTCGACGGCTGGCGCGATGTGGAGAGCTACATCCGTCTCGCGGCTGAGGTTGGTCTCGACGTCTACGTACGCCCGAGCCCGTACATCTGTGCGGAGTGGTCCAATGGAGGTTTGCCGACGTGGCTTACCGCTCGCACACGTGCCCTTCGTACGAGCGCCCCCGAGTTCCTGCGCGCTGTCGACGCCTGGTATGACGAACTTCTGCCTCGCCTTGCGCCGTTGCAGGCCGTGCACGGTGGACCAATCGTCGCCATGCAGGTGGAGAACGAATACGGCTCGTACGGTTCCGATCGTGGCTATCTCGAACACCTCCGTGACCTGATCCGCAACCACGGCATCGTCGAACTGCTCACGACGGCGGATGGAACCACCGCCGACATGGTGCGCAACGGCTCGATCGACGGCGTCATGCCGACGTTCACCTTTGGCACTGGCGTCGCAGCCGCCGAGGAGCTTCTCCCGGCGGCAACGCCTCTCTTGTGCAGCGAGCTCTGGGGCGGATGGTTCGACCACTGGGGCGAGAAG
>JAZQRG010000392.1:0-6441 GCA_045629445.1 Mycetocola sp.
CGCGGCAGTGGCCGCCCTCGTGGTGGCGGGAGCAGGCTTTCTCGCGGTGATCGCCGCCGTCAACACGGCCATCCAGCTCATCGTGACCGACCGGATGCGCGGAAGCGTGATCGCCGCGCGCATCATGCTCTATACGCTGTCGATGGCGGTGGGAGCGCTCGTGATGGGAGCAATCGCCGACTGGCTCGGGGTGAGGGAGTCGCTCATGTTCGCGGGTGGAGCGATGCTGGTGCTCTCCGGCCTCTTGCTGGTGCGTCGAGAGGCCGTGCTCAACCGGCTGGATGACCCGCACGACGAAAGCTGAGGCAGCCGGCGAGTGTGCAACGCTGCCGTGAGCTGGTCGGCGCTGGGACGCGCCCCAAGGACACGATCCACTTTCCTCCCTGCGGAATCCGATTCCGGCGAATAGGTTTTCACCGTGTCATGGTGATTAGGTGTGTCAGTCCGCAGTGGATAGTACACAACAAGGAAGTTGGAGGCTGGAGCTATGCGCTCTTCCTATACGCAATCTGGTCGCAGACTGGTTTCTCTCGCAGCGCTGACCGCTGTCGCTGGGCTCGCCCTCTCGGGGTGCTCGACCGCGGCTTCCACCGATGAGGCGTCTGACGGCCCCATCGAGATCTCCGTCGTCTTGGCTGCTGTCGCGTTCGAGAATGCATACCAGGCCCAAGAGCAGGGCTTCTTTGAGGACGCGGGTCTGGACGTCACTCTCATCCCCGGCAACGACCCCGCGGCTAACCTCGCGCAGCTCGTTTCCGGTGAGGTCGACTTCGCTGTGGTAGGCGGATCCACTGCGGTGACGGCCGCAACCCAGGGAATGCCCGTCAAGGTCGTCCTCAACAACGAGGCCATCGACGGTGAGGCGTCGACATCCGGTCTCATCTCTGCGCCCGGCAGCCCGATCAAGTCCATGGAAGACATGGAAGGCAAGTCGGTAGCGGTGCTCGGCCTCGCGACAGGGGCAGAGATCCAGCTCTACGAAGCGGCCGAAGAGGTAGATGTTCCGTTTGATTCCATGAAGCTCGTCGTGACGCCCATCTCCGGCATGCTCGAAGCCGTCGGCGCCGGTCATGTCGACACAGCGCTTATCTTCCCTCCCTTCTACGAAATTGCGAAGGCCCAGGGTTTCACGGTGGTCGCTGAGCCCACGCGCGAATTTGGGGGCGGCGTGCCCAACACCGTCTGGGTCGCGACCGAGAGCACCATCAACGATCGTCCCGACGTGGTCGACCGCTTCCGCACCGCTATGTCGAAGGCTGCGGACTTCTACAACGACAATTTCGAGGACGCCCGCCGCATCACTGGTGAGTACACTGAGATCCCGCCGGAGATGCTCGTCAACCGCGTGTATGTCGAGCGCACCCCCGACGTGAACGTCGACCGGTACCAGCACCTCATCGACATGATGGTGCGATTCGGACAGGTGACGGACCCGCCCGCGGCCGAGGACATCCTTGCTAAGGGCACGGAAACTCGCTAACCCGCGGGTTGTCCAAGGAAGCAGTTCAGTGCTGAGTTCAACGAGAAAGACCCTGGCGCCTCGCGCCCCTGGGGCTCCTCACCGCCCGGCGGGGCAGCGTTCGACCGCTGCCCTCGCCGTGCGGCGCCTCTTGGTGATTGCGGTGCTGATCGCCGTGTGGCAGGTGTGCGTGCTGAGCGGGATCGCTCCGGCTCTCCTGCCACGAATGGACGATGTCGCGGTCGCATTCGTCACCATCCTCACGCGAGCCGAATTCTGGCAGGCGCTTTTGCAGACAGTGTCGGCCGCGCTCGCTGGGGTCGCCATCGCGACCGTAGTCGGTGTGCCTCTCGGGCTCCTGCTCGGGGCCATCCCCGTCGCGGAGCGCTCGGCCCGCCTCGTGCTCGATTTCGGCCGCTCATTCCCCGTGATCGCAGTGCTGCCGGTGCTCATCCTTGTCCTCGGGGCGACGTGGCGGATGGAGGTCCTGGTCGTGGCGCTCGCTGCGGTGTGGCCCATCTTGGTCCAGTCGTTGGACGGAGCCAAGCAGATGACATCGTCGGCGAGGGAAATGACTCGGAGTTATAAGATTCCTCCCTTCCTGGCGTTCAGACGGGTCTTGCTACCCAGCGCGCTCCCGATGATTTCGACGGGGCTGCGCATCGCCATCGCCATCGCGATCCTGGTTGCCGTCGCTGTCGAAATTCTCAGCCAGACGCCGGGTCTCGGTCGTCTCATCACCCTGGCCCAGGGGGGTGCACGGTGGGACCTCGCCATCGCATATCTCATCCTGATCGGGGCCTTCGGATGGGCCGTGACGTCATTCCTCGCGTGGGCGGAGAGCCGCCTGCTTCGGTGGAACCGGCGGGATGAAGCATGAGCCAATTTGTATCGTGCAGGAGTCGTGGAAGGGGAGTGGTCCAGTGACCGTCATGCTCCGGATAATTGAACGACTGTGGCTCCCGTTTGCCCTAGTGCTCCTGTGGTGGGTCTTGTCTGCCAACAGCTCCTCAGTCTTCTTCCCCCCGCTGTCTAAGATCGTGGACGCGATGGTCGTAGATCTGACTGAGGGCACGCTGCTGCATGATCTGGGGGTCAGCGTCACTAACCTGTTCGGCGGTCTCGCGATCGCTGTCGTAGTGGGAATCACGGTCGGGGTGCTCCTTGGCGAGTTGCCCCGAGTAAGGGAGACCGTCGACCCACTGATCCACTTCTTCCGCGCCGTGCCTCAGACGGCGCTGGTGCCTCTCGTGATCGGCGCGATGGGAGTGGGCGTGGCGCCGAAGATCGCCACGATCGCATTCGCGTGTGTGTGGCCCATCATGCTCAACTCCATTGACGGAGTTCGGGCAGTCGAGCCGGCCGTGAGGTCGATGTCCCAGGCATATCGCATCCCGCCGCTGCTGCATTTCGGGAGGGTCATCCTCCCCTCGTCGTTGCCCCAGATCGTCGCTGGCGTTCGAGTGGCGCTTCCCATCGGTGTCGTCGTGATGGTGGTGAGCGAGTTGTTCGCCGCGGAAGAGGGAATCGGACACTACATCCTCTCTTCATCCAGTGTCTTCCAGCTTCCGCAGACGTGGGCGGGCGCGCTCCTCGTAGGCGTGCTCGGGTACGTATTGAGCGAGTTGTTTGCGGTGTTAGAGAGACGACTGCTGCGGTGGCATCACCGCTCGACCAACCCGAGCCAGGCGCGAGTCCCCACGACCAAGAGAAGAAAGTAAGCCGACATGAGTGAAACTGTGACAGCCACTGCCTCGCCCGGCATTTCGACGGGGCGGACCTTGAGTGTTCGAGGCCTCGGCAAGAGCTACGGAACCGGGGCCGCAGAGAACTGGATCATCCGCCAGCTGGACCTCGAGGTCCCGCCCGGGGAGTTCGTCGCGATCGTTGGCCCGTCCGGTGTGGGCAAGACGACTCTCCTTCGCAGCCTCAGCGGTCTCGTCCCCCCGAGCGAAGGCGGAGTCTTCATCGACGGAGTCGAGTGCACCGAGCCCCACCCCGAGGTGGGGGTGGTCTTTCAGGACTACAGCCGCTCGCTGCTGCCCTGGATGACCACGCTCGACAACGTCGCGTTTCCACTCCAGGGAAAGGGCATGAAGAAGGCTGAGCGTCTCAGCATCGCCGAGAAGAACCTGGCGGCGGTTGGACTGGGCGGCAAGGGACACCTGTACGCCTGGGAGATGTCGGGCGGAATGCAGCAGAGAGTCGCGATCGCGCGGGCTCTGGCTTACGAATCAAAGATCCTTTTGATGGACGAACCCTTTGCCTCAGTGGACGCGCAGACGCGGCTTGATCTTGAGGACCTTGTCGTTGACCTTCACGTGAACCTCGGCGTGACCATCATCCTGGTCACGCACGACATCGATGAGGCCCTTTATCTTGCGGACCGCGTGGTCGTGATCGCGGAGAAGCCCGCCCATGTCGTCGACCAGATCGTGACGGGCTTCGGGAGCCACCGCGATCAGGTCGAGACGCGGTCTGACCCGCGCTTCGCTGAAGCTCGCGGCCGGATTCTTACCCGCCTCCGCTCTTAGGGCTGCGGGTCCGTCAGCTCAGGGCCACTCCATTCAGGGGCACGCTTGCGCGGAGGAGGCTCTGTACCTGCGCTGCCACGCTCCCCAGTGCGTTGGCGAGGGGCAGGGCGTCTTTGCCGGTCGTCAGTCGAGACATCGGTACCGACACGCACATGGCGGCCTTGGGTTGTCCCGTTGAGTCGGTGAGAACGTGGCTCACGCTTGCTATACCCGCCTCCACTTCGCCGAACTCGACCGCCCAGCCCCTGTTGCGGGTGCGGTCGAGTTCGGCCTCGAATGCCGCCCACTCCGCTATCGTTCGGTCCGTTCGCCGTTCCAGCATCTTCGTCGGGTATCGGCGTGCCACATCGTCAGAGCCCAGGCGCGCGAGGATGGCGCGTCCGGCGCTGGAGGCGTGCGCCGGGTGGAGTTGCCCCAGTAGCGAGGACACTCTGATCGGGCGATTGCCCTCGAAGGATTCAACGAAGCGACATTGACGGCCCTCAAGGATGGCGACGGAGACCGTTTCGCTGAGTTCTTGCGCGGTTTGTAACGCGAGCACCCCCGTGGCCTCGCGTAGGCGCGGCGCTCCGCTAGCGGCCAGGGCCATCTCGTGGAGGGCGGGCCCGGCGAAATATGCTCCGCCGACCGATTCCTGCCGCACAAACCCCACTCGCCGACATGCTGAGAGGAGCCGATGGGCAGTCGAATCGGCGACGCCCAGCTCGTGGGCAACCTCGCGCACCGAGAGCTGGCCACGCTGACTCATCAACTGCACCACAAGGAGCGCATTCTCGGCTGAACTCACGTATCGTCTCGCTTTTCTCCCCGCGCTCCCGAACGCGAGCGACAGGACCATTCTAGGAGGCCCGGTTTCCGCAGAGAGGAATAGTGCTGTCGCCGTTAGGAGCGAGCTCGATGGCCTGATTGAGTGTGGCTATTCGGACTTTGAGGGTTGCGATATGCGGACGCAGGCCGTGGCCACGACGGAGCTGGACCGACAGGTCCGGACCGAGGGCGAGGCCCGCCACGATTCACTCGACGGAGAGCACATGACTCATCAGAATAATCCAGAAGAAGACGCGCGCGCCGAGGAGCTTGCGTGGGTGCGGACCCAACCAAAGGTTCCTATCGTCACCCCGTCTCCCTATCCGATGATCCGCTTCGCCGAGCCCGGACATCCTTTTGACCGTCCCGTGCGCGTGGAAGCAGACATTGAGGGGCTCGAATGCGTCCAGGGCGAGATCCCGGCGCACCTCAACGGCACCTACTTCAAGGTCGTGAGCGACCGTCAGTTCCCTTCCTTTGTGGAGAATGATCTCGGGTACTTCAACGACGACGGCATGGCGCTGTCATTCCGCTTCCACGACGGCAAGGTTGACTACAAGAGCCGGTTCATTCGCACCCCGAGGTTCGAGGCGGAGAAGGCGGCCGGACGCTCGCTGTTCGGCAAGTACCGCAACCAGTTCGACGACGACGCAATGGTCGAGGGGATGCTGCGGGGCAACGCCAATACGAACCTCTTTTTTCACGGCGGCAAGTTGTACGCGGCCAAGGAAGATTCGCCGCCCATCATCCTCGACCCCATCACGCTTGAGACGCTCGGGGTCTACGACTTCGAGGGTTCGCTGACCTCCAAGTCCTCAACGGCGCATCCAAAGATCGACCCCATCACCGGTGAGATGGTGTTCTTCGGCTATGCGGCCAAGGGTGACACGACGCGGGACATTGCCTACTACGAGGCCGACAGCACGGGTCAGATCATCCACGAGACGTGGTTCAAGGCGCCGTATTCGGCCATGGTGCATGACTTCGCCGTGACTCAGAACTACGTGGTGTTCCCCATCATCCCTCTGCGCAGCGAGCGCGAGTGGATCGAAAAGGGCGAATCGTCGTTCCAGTGGGATGCCTCGGAGGATGTCTACCTCGGCGTCATGCCGCGCAAGGGCGACGGAGCGAAGGTCCGGTGGTTCCGTGGGCGCTCGCGCTTCGCAAGCCACACCCTGGGCGCCTACGACGATGGCCGTTACATCTACATCGACAGTCCGGTGTCGGAGAGCAAGTACTTCCCCTGGTTCCCGAACCGCGATGGGTCGCCGCACGACGCGGTCAAGGGCAGGACCACGCTGACACGGTGGACGATCGATCTTCACGACGGCTCGGATGGGTTCACCGAGAGCAGCATCTCGGATCTCGGTGTCGAGTTCCCTCGGATGGATGATCGTTTCGAGACGCTCCAGCACACCTGGGGGGCGATGGCCGTCAGCTCCGTGCCGGGGAACGAGATGCAGGGCCATGGTTTCCGCTGGGTGTCGACAGTGGACTATGCAACTGGCGCCCAGAAGCTCTATTACCCAGGCGAGGGCACGACCGTGGGTGAGCCCGTGTTCGTGCCGGGGGCTCCTGGTGCGCCCGAGGGGCACGGCTACGTGCTCGTCCTGGTGTCACGCCGCGACGCCATGCACAGCG